>CALXCH010000051.1 GCA_944386735.1 uncultured Clostridia bacterium | reverse complement strand
AATAAAATAAAAAACTAAGATAAATGGAGATATCAAGAGATATTTATTCATTTATAGAGATAGGAGGTATTTTTATGAACGAGGTTATTAAAAATATTGAAGAAAGAAGAAGTATAAGAAAATATGAAGACAAGATGATACCAAAAGAAATAATAGAAAAAATAGTAGAAGCAGGAACATATGCACCAAGTGGAATGGGAAGACAGTCAAGTATTATAATTGCTATAACAAATAAAGATGTAAGAGATAAATTATCAAAACTAAATGCAAATATAATGGGAGAAAATACAGATCCTTTTTATGGTGCACCAGTTGTTTTAGTAGTATTAGCTAAAAAAGATGTACCAACACATATCTATGATGGAAGTTTAGTAATGGAGAACTTAATGCTTGCTGCAAATTCTTTGAAAATAGGAAGTTGTTGGATACATAGAGCAAAAGAAGAATTTGAGACAGAGGAAGGAAAAGAAATTTTAAAATCTTTAGGAATAAATCCAGACGAATATGAAGGAATTGGTAATTGTATTTTAGGTTATAAAGATGAAGAAGGAACTCTAGAACCTAGAAAAGATAACTATGTTTACTATATTGATTAAAATAATTTTTTTAAATTGGTATTTGTGATATTTGTGGAGATGACTATTTTGCAAAATCAAAGAGTAGAAAGAGTGTTAGAAAGTTTATATAAATCAAATTTTAGAAGTAAATTTTCTCTAAAAGAAAAAGATAAGGAATATGTTAGTATAAAGGGAATAAATGTAATAGAAGAACATGCAAGAGATTTTATAGAAAAAAGATTAGCTCCAGCAGAACCAAAAAATGATGGAAAACAAACACCAATGAGAGGACATCCAGTTTTTATTGCACAGCATGCAACAGCTTGTTGTTGTAGAGGTTGCTTATATAAATGGCATAAAATACCTAAAAATGTAGAACTAACTAACGAACAAAAAGACTATATAATAGAAGTAATTATGACATGGATAAAAAGACAAATGGAAAATTAAAAAATATGTAGATTTTTAGATAATTCTGTGATAAAATAAGCTTACCAAATTATTGGGAGGATGTTAAAAATGGTTGTTAAGAATTATTACAAGATATTAGATTTGGATACAAGCCATGTTTCAATAGATGAAATAAGGCAAGCATATAGACAAGCTGCTAAAAAATATCATCCAGACTTAAATGTTGGAGATAGCTTAGCAGAGGAAAGAATTAAGGATATAAATGAAGCCTATAAAGTATTATCAGTACCAGCATCAAAAAGAAAATATGATAGAATGTGGAATTCAAGATTTGGTAAGGGTAAGAAAGCTTTTTCAGATAAATCACAAAAAGGTGCAATATTTAGTATATTCTTAGGAAATTTAGAGGATTCTGAAAAGAACGAAGAAAAACATAAGAAGAATCCAGTAAAGGGAGAAAATATAGAAACAGAAATTAATGTTAGTATTTATGACGCCTTTTATGGCCTAGATAAACAAATAGCATTAAAAAATATAGAGGGGCAAGTAAAAACATATACAGTAAAAATACCAAAAGGAATTCGTAATGGTGAAAAAATAAGATTAATTGGCCAAGGAAAACCTGGTGAGAATGGTGGAAAAAGTGGAGATTTATTAATCAAAATAAATATTGAAAATGATCAGAAATTTAAACTAAAAGGTTATGATTTATATACAGATTTACTATTAACACCATGGGAAGCAGCTTTAGGAACAAGAACTACAGTAAAGACAATTGATGATGAGACAAATGTATATGTGCCAGAAGGAATACAAAGTGGAGAAAAAATACGTATACCAAATAAAGGATATTATGCAAGTAAAGATACTAGGGGAGATTTAGTAGCAGAGGTAAAAGTAGTTGTACCAAAACATTTAAGCCAAGAGGAAAAAGTTATATATCAAAAGCTAAGTGAAATATCAAAATTTAATCCAAGAGCTTAAAGCAAAACTTTACATAAGTTTTATATTGACAAAAGCTTGAATTTTAGCTATAATTAATATAGTGTTTTAACAAAAGATAAGCTATGGATTAGGACATAGGAGTGAGGTGTAAAAAAGATGGATGCTATACAAGGGAAACATTTTAGTATAACAGATCCAGAAGGTATAAAAACTGTAATTTATGAAGTATATAAGACTAAAAAAGAATATTGGGACGAATATCCTAAATATACAGTTGAAAGACTTGAACATACTGAGGAAATAGTAGGTAAATATAATAAGAAAACATTTTACGTGGAAGATCCACAAAAAAATGGAAACCAATTAATTATTTTATCTTTTGGACAAGATAAAGTAATTATTAATAATGGTATTTTACTGGGTGACGAAGTAAAAATAACAAAAACTCCAACTTCATTTAAATTTGATACAATATATTCTGAAGAACCAATGGAGTATAAAGAATTTCAATACACGCCAAACTTAAGAAGACCTATATCAATTATAGACCCGGAAACAACAGAAGAAGTAAAGCCAGTACTTTACTTTGATGAAAAAACAAATGAAGTAAAAGGGAAATGTAAATTAAAACCATATAAATCTTATTTTGCATTTGAAATAAGAGAAAAATAGGGAGGAAAAGCAATGTCAGATAAAAAAATGACGAAAAAGAAAGATTATATTGAAGGACCAGCAGGAGTGAACGATAGTTTTACAATTAATGGTGTTCATATGCAACAGATTTTTAAAGGTGATGAAGAAAAAGCATCTAAGAAAAATGCTAAAACAGTTACACCAAATTTTGTACAAAGAGAAGTATTAAGTTCTGATTTGACAAAAGGTATGACTATTAAAGCAGAAAGTGGTGAAAAACCAAAAACAAAAAATGGAGAATCTAGATAAAACAAAAGAGTAGGTGAAAACTATGAATTATAAATTAGAAGGAGCCATTAGAAGAAATAAAAAATATTTTATAATATATGCAATACTATGGGTAGTAATTGCTTTTTTACTTGTTTCGCCATTTAGTTATAGTGCACATGTTGCAGGGCTAGATGGCAAATTTAATTTAACAGTGTTTCTAGAAACATTTGGAACATCAATTACTAATCCATTTGGAACATTTGGAAATTTATTTACTAATGGAGTAGTAGGAAATTTTATATCTACACTACTAGTTGTAACTATTTTTTATACAATATTTTTCTTTATAGGATTTGTAAGATCAGCTCCAAAGAATGAATATTCTGATATAGAACATGGTTCTAGTGATTGGTGTCAAAGAGGAGAACAATATACAATTTTAAGTAAAAATAAGGGAATAATATTAGCAGAAGACAATTACTTACCACTTGATAAAAGAGGAAATATAAATGTTTTGGTAGTTGGACGGTTCAGGTTCTGGTAAGTCAGCGTCATATTCAATACCAAATGCATATCAATGTTTAGGTTCATATGTATTTACAGATCCTAAAGGTGAATTATATGATAAAACAGCAGGATATTTAAAATCAAAAGGATATGAAATTAAAGTATTAAACTTAGTAAGACCAGAGTATAGTGATGGATATAATCCGCTTATGCATATTTCCTCAGAAAGAGATGTAGATATAATAGCAGAAACGATAGTAAAAGGACAAAAATCAGAAGCGGGAAGTTCTGACCCATATTGGGATGACATGGCAGAATTACTATTAAAAGCATTAATATATTATTTGATAGCAACAAGACCAGAAGAAGAACAAAACTTAGCAAGCTGTGCAGAATTAGTAAGAGCAGCAAATAATAAAGGAGGAAGTAACTTACTTTCAGAACTTATGGGACAACTTCCATATGACCACCCAGCAAGAATGAACTATAAATCTATTGAAATAGCACCGGAAAAAACGTATGGTTCTATTTTAAGTACTTTACAATCAAAACTAGGAAAGTTTGATTCAAAAGAAATAGCAGAACTAACATCAACAGATACAATAGATTTTGACGAAATAGGTAATAAGAAAACAGCGGTATATGTAATATCACCAGATACACATACAGCATATAATTTTATATTAACAATATTCTTTTCACAAATGATAGAACAACTATATGATTTTGCAGACCAAAATGGAGGTAAGTTAAAAATTCCAACATTCTTTATTCTAGATGAGTTTGCAAATATAGGACAAATACCAGGCTTTGACCAAAAGATATCAACATCAAGGAGTAGGAAAATATCATTTAGTGTAATATTACAGAACTTAGACCAGCTAGAAGCAATATATGAAAAATCATATGAAACAATTATGGGTAACTGTGATACACATGTATTCTTAGGAAGTAACTCATATAAAACAGTTGAATATTTCTCTAAAGCATTAGGAGAAAAAACAATAGAAAGAGATAGTATATCAGTAAATAGAGATAGACAAAACTGGAAAACAGGAAAGTCAGTATCAGACCAAGTAATGGCAAGAGCTTTAATGACACCAGATGAACTTCGTAGACTAGATAATGACTTATGTATTATATTTGAAAAAGGAATAAAACCAGTAAAAGCTGAAAAATACTATTATTTTAAACATCAAATGGCAAAGGAATTAGCAGAAGTTGAAATTAGCCATAATGATATTGGTGAAATAGATAGAGGAACTTGGAGAAAATATAATCCTTATAACCCTTATGTAGAGGAAAAGGATGAAGAGCAAAAACAAGATTTAAAAGTAGAGTCTTTAGATGATTTATTTGATGATGAGCCAGAAGTAAAACAAGAAGAGTCAAGAAAAGAAGTAAAGCAAGTAGTAGAAAATAAAAACTCAAATAATGATTTAGAAGAATTAAAACCAATAAATGAAATATCAAATAAAACTAATAAAGAAAATAAAAAAGAAGAAATACAACCATTGAATTTAGAAGATTTCAATGATGCACCAATATTACCTCAAGAAAGTGAAGAAGAAGACGAATATGATTTACAAAAAGAATTAGAAGCTAAATTTGATGAATTATTTGGACCAATAGATGATGATGAGTGATAAAATGTTGTTTTTGGGGACGGGGTCAAAAAACAGCTAAAAATAAAAGTTAGGAAATATTAATTATTTTCTAACTTTATTTTTTACTTTATTTATAAATTAAAAATATTTGAATGCGAAAAAATATTCGTAAAATTACTTGTAAAAAAATATTTTATGTAGTAAAATGAAAAAGTGATGAGGTGAGAAAATGAAATTTGTACATATAGCAGATATGCACTTAGATAGTGCGTTTTCTAATCTATCAGATAAAGATATAATGGGAGATTTGAGGAGATTAGAGCAAAGAAAAGTATTTAAGAAAATAATTGAATATATAAAGGAAAATGATGTGGAATATCTTTTTATTTCAGGGGATTTATATGAGCATAAATATATAAAACAATCTACCATTGAATATATAAATAATTTATTTAAAGAAATACCAGAAACTAAAATATTTATAGCAGCAGGAAATCATGACCCAAAAGTAAAAAACTCATATTATAATAAATTAAATTGGAATTCTAATGTAAAAATATTTGATTCATTTATAGAAAAAGTAGAAGAGCCAGAGTGTAATATTTATGGTTATAGTTTTGATGAATTTTATTGTAATAATTGTGGGATTGAAGATTTTATTGTAGAGCAAAATGGAAAACCAAATATTTTAGTAATACATGGAAATTTAGATGGAGCAAAAAAAGATGATAAGCCATATAATCCTATATCTAAAAAAGCATTATTAGAAAAAGGTTTTGATTATGTGGCACTAGGTCATATTCATAAGCCAGACTATGAAAATAAGAAAATAGTATATCCGGGCTCTACTGTGTCCTTAGGCTTTGATGAACTTGGAAAACATGGTATGATAGTAGGAGAACTTGATGAGGATTTAAAACTAGAATTTGTACCATTAGATGATGAAGAATTCACAGTTAGAGAATTAAATGTGGATAACTTAGGGTCAAAAGAGGAATTAATTGAAACTATAAATAGTTTAGAAATTAATTCAAATGAATATGTGGAAATAATATTAACAGGTGGAAGAAATTTTGAAATAGACAAATATGATATTTTAAAATATATACAAAATGATAGAATTATAAAAATAAAAAATGAAACAAAAATCGCAAGAGATTTGGAAAAAATAGCAAATGAAAGTACATTAAGAGGATTATTTGTTAAAGAAATGCTAGAAAAACTAAAAAATGAAGAAGATTTAGAAAAGAAAGATATAATAGAAAAAGCAGTAGAAATAGGCTTAGATGCATTAGAATAGAGGTGATATTTTGAAAATTAATAAAATAAAAATAAATTCTTATGGAAAATTAAAAGATAAAGAAATAGACTTAAAAGATGGTATAAATATAATTTATGGAAAAAATGAAGCAGGAAAATCTACACTTTTAAGATTTATAATAAATAGTTTTTATGGAATATCTAAAAATAAAAAAGGAAAAGAATATTCAGATTATGATAGATACAAGCCATGGGATACTGAAGAATTTTCAGGAAATGTTGAATATGAATTAAATAATAAAACCAAATATGAAGTACATAGAGATTTTAAAAAGAAAAATCCCAATATTTATAATGAGCAAAAAGAAGATATATCAAAAGAATTTAATATAGACAAAACAAATGGAAATCAATTTTTCTATGAGCAAACAAAAGTAGATGAAGATTTATTTTTATCTACAATGGTAGTAGGACAAAAAGAAGTAGAGTTAGAAAGCAAACAACAAAGTATGTTAGTACAAAAAATCGCAAACTTGGTGGGAACAGGAGAAGATAATGTTTCATTTAAAAGAGCAATAGATAGAATAAATAGAAGACAATTAAATGAAGTAGGAACATCAAATTCTAGGGAAAAGCCAATAAATGTAACTGCTAGAAAAATAGAAGAATTAGAAACTCAAAAAAATGAATTATCTAAATATGAAAACTTTAAGTATGATATAGAAGAAAATAAAAATAATTTAAAAGAAGAAATATCAAAATTAGAAAATGAAAATAATTTGCTAAAAGAAATTAAATTATTAAATGAAAAAGAGAAAATAGAAAAAGAGAAAATAAAAATTCAAGAAAATATAAAAAATGAAAACAATGAAAAAATAAATGTGGTAAAAAATAAAATAGAAGAAATAAAAAATAATAATAAAAATATTTTAGAAAATAATTTTGATAAATCAAAAAATAATAAAAAAATAAATAGAGAAAAAAATAAATTAAATAAAAAAATAATTTTAATATTTATTTTAGTAATATTAATTAATGTAATGCAATTTATATTTGTTAAAAATAATATATTTAATTATACTTTTCTACTTACAGTACCAATAACTATAGGTGTTTCTATTTATTTAAAAAATAAATTAAATAAAAAAATAAAACAAGAAGAATTAGAAGAAAATAAAAAACAAGAATTATTTAATAATGTAAATTTAGAAATAAATAATTTAGAACAAGAAATAAAATTATTAGAAAATAATAATTTAGAAACAGAAAATAAATTAAATAATTTAAAAAACAATTTTAATTTAAAAATTAATTTGGAAAAAGAAAAAATAAAAAATAAATATTTAGAAAAAATAGAAAATGATAAATTAAATAATTTAATTAATTTAGAAAATATAAATTATGAAGTAGAAAATATGCAAAATAGAATAAATAATAAAAATATAGAACTTCATAAATTAGAATTAGATCAAAAAAATATAGAACCAAAATTAGATAATTTATCAAAAATAGAAGAAGAATTAGTTAACAATAACGAAAAAATGTCAACTTTAAGAAAAAATAATGAAAGTTTTAATTTAGCAAAAGAAGTTTTAACAAATGCATATGAGGAAATGAAAAATACAGTTACCCCTAAGTTTACAGAGGAGTTATCTAAAAATATTTCTAGCATAACAAATGGAAAATATACTAATGTAAGGTTTAACGATGAAGTTGGTTTAATAGTAGAACTTCCAAACGGTGAATATGTAACAGCATCTAAATTAAGTGTAGGTACAATTGACCAATTATATTTATCATTAAGATTATCTATGATAGAAGATTTATCAGATGAAAGTATGCCAATAATATTAGATGAAGCTTTTGCATATTTTGATGAAGAAAGATTAGAAAATATTTTAAAATATATGAAAAACAAATTCAAAAATCATCAAGTAATATTATTAACTTGTACAAATAGAGAAAAGAAAATATTAGAAAAAGATAATATAGAATTTAATTATTATGAAATCTAATAATAAAAATATAAAAGATATAGTAATACAATATCACTATATCTTTTACATTTTTTAGAAAAAACGTAAATATAACTAAAAAAGCTATTTAATTTGTCTTGTAATAAAGCTTAAGATGTAGTATAATAATTGTTGTTAAAAATTGTAAAGGAGAAATTTATATGTTTGAAAAATTAGAGGCAATTGAAAAAAGATATGAAGAATTAACTAAGGAAATATCAAATCCAGAATTGATTTCAAACCAAGCAGAATGGCGAAAAGCAATGAAAGAACATGCTGATTTAGAGGAATTAGTACAAAAATTTCGTGAATATAAAAGAGTAAAAAAAGAAATGGAAGAAGCAGAAGAATTGATGACTGACCCAGAAATGAAAGAACTTGCAGAGCAAGAATATTACGAAAAAAAAGAACAATTACCAAAACTAGAAGAAGAAATGAAATTTTTGTTAATTCCAAAAGACCCTGACGATGATAAAAATATTATCTGCGAAATAAGAGCAGGAGCTGGTGGAGAAGAAGCAGCACTATTTGCAGGAACATTATTTAGAATGTATTCAATGTATGCAGAGAAAAAACACTGGAAAGTAGAAGTTTTAAATGAAAATGCAACAGAACTTGGAGGATATAAAGAAATATCATTTATGATTACTGGAAAAGGTGTGTATAGCAGACTAAAATTCGAGAGTGGAGTGCATAGAGTTCAAAGAGTGCCTGATACAGAAAGTAGTGGAAGAATTCATACATCTACAGTAACAGTTGCGGTACTTCCAGTTGTAGAAGATGTAGAAGTAGAAATAAATCCAGCTGATATTAAAATGGAAGTATTTAGATCTTCAGGGGCTGGAGGACAACATATTAATAAAACATCTTCAGCAGTAAGATTAATACATATTCCTACAGGAATTACAGTAGAATGTCAAACAGAAAGATCTCAATTCCAAAATAGGGATAATGCTATGAAAATGCTTAGAACTAAACTTTATGAAATGGAAAAAGCAAAACAAGATAGCACAATAGCAAATGCAAGAAAATCACAAGTAGGTTCAGGAGATAGGAGCGAAAAAATAAGAACATATAATTATCCACAAGGAAGAATAACAGACCATAGAATTGGTATGAGTATCTATCAAATGGAAAACTTCTTAAATGGTGATTTAGATGAAATGATAGATAATTTAATTGCTGCAGATAGAGCAGAAAAATTAAAAGGAGACGAAGAATAATATGAAATTATTAGTAATATCTGATATTCACGGCTCATACTATTATGCAAAAAAAATATTAGAAATAGAAAAAAGAGAAAATCCAGATAAAATAGTATTATTAGGTGATTTATATTATCATGGACCAAGAAATGACTTAACACAAGAATATAACCCGATGGAAGTTTCTAAAATATTAAATTCTTTAAAAGATAAATTAATAGTTACAAAAGGAAATTGTGACGCAGAAGTAGATGAAATGATTTCAGAGTTTCCATTTAAAGAATATATAGAAATGAATGTAAATGGATATAATTTATTCTTATCTCATGGACACAAATATAATATAGATAATTTACCACCATTAGGTGTAAATATAGATATAATGATGTATGGACATTTTCACGTAGGATTTATTAAAGAAAAAGATGGAATTATTTTTGCAAACCCAGGGTCAATTTCTTTACCTAAAGAAAATAGTAAACATAGTTATCTAATTTTTGATGATAATAAATTAATATTAAAAGATGTAGATGGAACGGTGATAGAAGAATATAATTTAAAAAAGGACTAAAAAAGAATATTATTAAACTCTTTACAATAAATTAGAATATAGGAAATTGTAAGGAGTTTTTATTTATGGAAATATTAAAGACTACACTTTTAGGGTTGTTTTTTGGAACATTTGGAACAACTTTAGGTGGTATTTTAGGTGTTGTTATAAAGAAACAATCAAATAAATTTTTAAGCTTTATTTTAGCATTAGCATCAGGTTTGATGATGGCAGTAATATGTTTTGATTTAATACCAGAAGCTTTAGAAATAAGTAATATATTAGAAGTAGTTATAGGAGTAATTTTAGGAATAATTGCTATGATTTTTTGTGATTTATTGGTGGATAAAAAGTTTAGCACAAAAGTACAAGTACAAAATAAACAAAGTAAATTATTAAAGACAGGAATGATAGTTTCTATTGGCCTTGCAATACATAATTTCCCAGAAGGACTTGCAATAGGGTCTGGTTTTGAATCTTCATTAAAATTAGGATTAAGCCTTGCTATTGCAATATGTTTACACGATGTACCAGAAGGTATTTCTATGTCAATTCCTATGAAAAATGGAGGAATGAAACCATTTAAAGTTATTTTCTATGTTATTTTATCAGGAGTAACAACCGGAATTGGAGCATTTTTTGGAGCAATAGTAGGCTCAATTTCAGAACAAGTAATTTCAATATGCTTAAGCTTTGCTGCAGGAGCAATGTTATACATAGTTTCTGGGGAGTTAATTCCTGAATCAAATAGCTTATATCACGGAAGAATGACAGCAGTTGGAAATATGCTAGGTTTTCTAATAGGTATTTTTGCTACTAAGCTATAAATATTGATATATTGTAAAGTGTAAATTATAATAAATATACAAAAATAAAAATTATATAAATTTAGTAATAAAAAGGAAGAAGGGAAGAAAGTAATGGATATAATGTTTATATGTACAGGAAATATCTGTAGAAGTGCAATGGCACATCACTTACTAGAAAAGAGATTGAAAGACTTAAAAATAGAAAACGTAAAAGTGTATTCATGTGGAGTGCATGCATATAATGGGGAAGAATCTACATGGGAAGCAAAATATATAATGAAAAATTATTATGATGTTAATTTAGAAAAACATAGGGCAACCAATATTAGAAATTCTAAAATAAAAGATATGGACTTAGTATTATGTGCAACTAAATACCATAAAAAAGATGTTTTAGAATTATATCCAGAACTAAAAGGAAAAGTTTTTACCATGAAAGAATATGTAGAATATAATGAACCAAACCACGATGAGATAGATATAGCAGACCCTTGGGGATATGATAAAGAAACATATTTAGAATGTAGTAAGGAGATTAGTGAGTGTATAGAATTATTATTAAAAAAGATAAATAAAAAATAGAAAAATTTGTTTTGTTCGCTTGTAAAGAATTGGACATGTTGATATAATAGAAAAAGTCAAAATTAAAAATGAAAGGAAAAAAATAAATGTTAGAAATATTAGATGGATTAAATGATAAACAATACGAAGCCGTAGTAAATACAGAAGGACCATGCTTAGTAATTGCAGGTGCAGGAAGTGGAAAAACAAAAGTATTAACACATAAAATTGCATATTTAATAAAAGAAAAGGGAGTAAAACCTTGGGATATTTTAGCAATAACATTTACAAATAAAGCAGCAAATGAAATGAAAGAAAGAATAATAAATTTAGTAGGTAATGTTGCAGCAGATATATGGATGGGGACATTCCACTCTATTTGTGTACGTATTTTAAGAAGATTTATAGATAGAATAGGTTTTGATACATCATTTATAATATTTGATACATCAGACCAAAGAACATTAGTAAAAAATTGCTTAAAAGATTTAAATATAGATGATAAATTATTTAATGATAGAGCAGTTTTATCAGAAATAAGTAATGCAAAAAATGAAATGTTAGAACCTGATGGATATACGGCAAGAGCAAATGGAGACTTTAGAAAAGAAAAAATTGCGACTGTATATGAATTATATCAAAAAAGACTAAAAGAAAATAATGCAATAGACTTTGATGACATTATAAATTATACAATAAAAATATTACAAGAAAATGAAGATATAAGAGAATATTATAGTAATAAATTTAAATATGTTTTAGTAGACGAATATCAAGATACAAATAAATCACAATTTACATTAGTAACTATCTTAGCTTCAAAGCATAAAAATATAACAGTTGTAGGGGATAATGACCAGGGAATTTATTCATTTAGAGGAGCAGATATTTCAAATATACTAAACTTTGAAAAAGACTTTCCAGGAACTAAAATAATAAAGCTAGAACAAAATTATCGTTGTACAGGAAATATCCTAAAAGCAGCAAATAGTGTTATTTCAAATAATGAAGTAAAATATAAGAAAGAATTATGGACACAAAATGAGGAAGGAAATCTTCCTAAAGTATATCAAGCAGAAAATGAATATGATGAAGCAAGTTATATTGTAGAGCAAATAGAACATTTAAGAAGAGAAGAATATTATAAATACCAAGATTTTGCAATCCTTTACAGAATGAATACGCAATCAAGAGCAATAGAGGATATTTTAAGAAGAGAAAATATACCGTATAAAATAATTGGTGGTTTAAAGTTCTATGAAAGAAAAGAAATTAAAGATATTATTGCATATTTAAGATTAATACAAAACTCAAATGATAACTTAAGTTTAAGAAGAATAATAAATGAACCAAAAAGAGGAATAGGTAAAACAAGTTTAGATAAAATAGAAGCTTTGTCTAACCAAACAGAAATATCTATGTACGAAATAATTAAAAGAGCAGATGAGTTTGGATTAAATAGAGTATTTTTAAATTCAAGAGAATTTGTAAATGCAATAGAAGAATTAAAAGCTAAAAAAGATGAAATGCCTATCTCAGACTTAATCAAAGAAACTTTAAAGAAAACAGGTTATACAAAAGCTTTACAAAATGAAAATACAATAGAAGCAGAAAATAGAATAGAGAACTTAGATGAATTTCTAACAGTAGCGATAGAATTTGAAGAAGAAGAAGCGGAAAATGGATTAAGAGAATTCCTAGAGGGAATTACTTTATCTAGTGATATTGATGATTTAGATGAGGATGCAGATTACGTAACTTTAATGACTTTACATAGCGCTAAAGGATTAGAATTCCCAGTAGTATTTTTAGTAGGAATGGAAGAAGGAATATTCCCGGGATATAAATCAATATCAGAACCAAAAGAATTGGAAGAAGAAAGACGTTTGTGTTATGTTGGAATAACTAGAGCAAAAGAACATCTATTTTTAACTTGTAGTAAACAAAG
>CALXCH010000050.1 GCA_944386735.1 uncultured Clostridia bacterium | reverse complement strand
ATTGCAGAAGTAGATACATCAGGAACAATGATACAGTCATATATAAGGATAATTTCAGTAGATAAAGCGGAAGATGACCCAACAAATTCAACAGAAAAAACATATACAAGTGAAACGGGAAAATTAATAACAAATGTAAAATACCAAGATAGAAATAGACTAGTTTGTATGTATACAGACTCTATAACAGAAATAGAGGAGGGCAAAGAAAATACATTAGTAGATAGTAGTAGCAAGAAAATAACATTCCAGTCAGTAGAATTAGAAAATAATATGTGTTATATAGAAGAAAAATCTTCAGGATTATTTACAGCAGATTCAGTTGTAAACATTGTAAATACAACAACAAAAGAAACAAAACAATATACAGTGAATTATGTAGCAAAAAAAATATATACATCTGGAAATATAATTGCATTAAATTTAGGAACAGAAATAGAATTTATAAATACAGATGGATGGCTTGTTAAAAGATATTTAGCAAATCAAGAAATGACGAGTATTGTTGTTTCAGATAGTATTGCGGGAATTATTTATAGGGATAAAATAGAAATTATAAATTTATAGGAGAAATTGTTTTATGGGAATTGTAATTGATGGTGTAATTATTATATTTATATTATTATCAGCATTTTTAGGATATAAAAAAGGTCTAGTAGCTTTAGGAATACACTTAATTGCATTTATTTTGGCACTACTTATTTCATTTATATTATATAGACCAATAGGAAATTTAATAATTAATACAACAGAAATTGATGAAACTTTGCAAGAAACTATAGAAACAAAATTAGAAGATATAGTAGGAAGCAGTGAGAGTAACGGAATAACAAATAGCTTAATTGAGAATGCTAAAAATGGAGCAGTAGCAGAAACAGCAAGAAGCTTGTCAATGAATATAATATATGGAGTAACAATTATAATATTATTTATAATACTTAGAATTGCGTTGGTATTTATAACGGCAATAGCAAATTGGGTAGCAAAATTACCAATTTTAAAACAAGTAAATAAAGCAGGTGGAACAATTTATGGATTCTTAAGAGGATTATTAATAGCATATGTTGTATTATTAGTAATCAATTTAGTAATATCATTAAATCCACAAAGTGGTTTAAATGAAGTAATGAGTGAAACTTATTTAGCAAAAGCTATGATGGAATATAATATTCTTAACATATTTTTCTAAAAAAATGTCTATATTTGTTGCATTATGAAATAAATTTTGCTATACTTTTATCATGGAATTTTTTAGGAGTTGAGTATTTTGAAAGAAAATAATAAAAACAAAAGAGAAAATAAGAAGGGGAGTTCAAAGAAAGAAGCAAAGTCAAAAGTAAAAACAAAACCAAAACAAAATCCAAATACTAAAAAGAAGAAAAAGAAATGGAAAAAAGTCTTATTGATAATTTTACTATTACTACTAGTAGCAGGAGGAGTTTTTGCATATAAGGTATATAAAAATGGAGGTGGATTAACAGGAATACTTGCGACAGCAGTGGGGCATGATGAAAACACCAAAAAGAATCTCGAAGAATTTAAGTGTCTTGTATTAGGAATAAGTACTGATGAAGAAGGAGCACTTCTTACAGATACAATAATGGTAGCATCATATAATCCAAATACACAAAAAGCAACTTTACTTTCTATTCCAAGAGATACATACACAGGAACTAATCCAGCAAAAGCAACAGCATATCAAAAGATTAATTCAATATATAGTAGAAAACAAAATCCACAAGATGTTCTAGATGCGGTAAATGACATAACAGGATTAAACTTAAAATATTATGTAATAGTAAAAACAGAAGGATTTATAAAATTAGTTGATGCAATAGGTGGAATTACATTTGATGTACCAATAGATATGGATTATGATGATACATCTCAAGATTTGCACATTCACTTAAAAGCAGGAGAGCAAAAGCTAGATGGAGATAAAGCAGAACAATTAGTACGTTTTAGACATAATAATGATGGCACATCATACCCAGAAGAATATGGTGATAATGACTTAGGAAGAATGAGAACACAAAGAGAATTTATAATGGCGGTAATAAAACAAACAGCTAAAGTAGAAAACATATTTAAAATGGGACAAATATTAGATGTGGCAGAAGAAAATGTAATAACTAATGTTGATTTTAATGCTATAAAAGATTATATACCATATGCTGTAGAATTTAATACAGATAATTTATTAACAGCTACATTACCAGGAGAAACTTCAAATAAAAATGATGCAGGAACATGGGTGTTTATATACGATAAAAAGCAAACGGCAGAATTAATACAAGAATTATTCTATGATAGAGATAAGGCTGAAGAAGAAATAGATACGGGAAATACTACAACTGATACAACCAATAGTACTAATGCAACATCTAGTACAACTGCGGTTTCTACAAAAAGTAAATCAGAAGTAAAATTAGAAGTAATAAATGGAACAGGTTCTAGTAGTAATCTACAACAAGCAGTAACAGCTTTAAAAAAAGCGGGATATAATGTAACTAGAACAGGAACTACAAACACAACAGCAAAAACAGTTGTTATGAATAAGAAAAATATAGGAGATGCTGTTTTAGAAGGAATTGAACAAACATTAGATGCAGGAATAATAGAATATAGCCAGTCAAGTTCTAGCAAGGTTGATGTAACAGTTATTTTAGGTAGAGACTATAATAATTAAAATAAGTAATTATCATGAATAAATTAAACCTAAACAGTAAAGATAAAGATAAGTTATCATATTTTAGATAACTTATCTTTATAAAAACTTTATTATATTATTTTTAAATATTTTAATATTTAATATTTTATTTTTATTTTTTATTTTTATTTTTTTATATTTTGTTATGAATTATCTTCTAAAAGTTTAGTTTTCTTTTTTTTAATAATAATTATAATTATCCAAATAATAGTAATCAAAATTAAAATTATAAGACCTAGTATAAGGTAAGTAGGAACATTTGATTCTTCAACATCATGTGATGCAATTAAGTTAGTTGTGTAATTTACACCATTTATTGAATAGGTTACTTTACCTAAAACATCTCCTTTTGTAATAGGTGCAGAAATATTATCATTTAGATCAATTATTGGGATTAATTCTGTATCCGCATTTGTTTCTACTAATGCAGGGATTGTTTCAGCAATTAATAAATCTAAACTTTTAGTATTATTAGAAGCATTAGATACAGTTATATTAGTAACGACATCATTTTCGCTAATAACATCTTTTAATTCATAATTAGAAAATGCATATTCATAAAGTTCACGTGTAATATTAAATCTATCATCATTCCCAAGAACTACACAAATTAATTCTAAATCATTATTATATGCGGCTGTAACTAGGCAATGTTTTGCTTGAGATGTAAATCCAGTTTTACCTGAAAATACATATTGGTAATAATATTCATTTCCTGCAATCATAAGTTGGTTTGTAGAATCATATTTTCTAGGTCCCCACATATTAGTTGCAGGTATTGCACAAGAAGCCTGACCACTTATTTTTCTAAAAGTTTCATTTTGTAAACAGTATTTCATAAGAAAGGCCATATCTTTAGCTGTTGAGTAATGATTATCATCATGTAAGCCATAAGCATTAGTAAAATGAGTATCATTTAAACCTAATTCATTTAATTTTGTATTCATCATACTAACAAAGCTATCTAGGGAGCCTCCAACATATTCTGCTAAAACATTTGCTGCATCATTTGCGGAATGTACAAGAAGAAGTTCTAATAATTGTTCAACAGTTAATTGTTCTCCTACTTGAATATCAGCAACAGTATAACCTTCTGGAATATTTGAAAGTGCATCATATTTTGCAGTAACAACTTCATCTAAATTACAGTTTTCAAGAGCAAGTATAGCTGTCATAATCTTTGTAGTACTTGCAGGATACATCTTGGTGTTTTCATTTTTAGTATAAAGAGGTTTAGTTGTTCGGGTATCCATTAAGTATATACTACCGGTATCTATAGAAGGAGCGTCGGAAGCATTACTTACATTTACATATGCATTTGAAAAAATTATTAAAAATATAAAAATTAAAACTACAAAAAGTTTTTTAATCCTCATTTTTTATTCTCCTTAGTTTCCTTACATTTTTATAATATACAATATTTCGACAAAATTTTCAATAGAAAAACAGTAGAAAACCATAGAAAGACAAGCAAATTTATTACAAAATAGTGTATAAAAATTATAAACCATAATTAAAAGTATAAAGATACTTTCAATTACTAATTTGTATTAAATTAGCAATTTATTTATTAAACAATAAGCTTATTAAATAATAGAGAAAGGGTGGTATTATGAAATATATTAATAAAAAGCAAAAAATAGTATTAATTATAATAATTTCTATTATAACGTTAGGAATTAGTTATTATACATATACAGTAAAATCAAATGAAAAACTTAATATAGAAACACAAAATTTAGAAGTTGAAGAAAATGAAGTAGAAAAAAATAGTGTAGGAGAAAATAAAGAAAAAGCAGAAGAAATAGATAAAATAGTTGTGCATGTATCAGGTGCTGTGAATAAAGAAGGTGTTTTTGAATTAGCACAAAATAGTAGAATTGTAGATGCGATAGAACTAGCTGGTGGAGTAACTGAAAATGCTTATATGAAAGATATTAATTTAGCTTCATTTTTAGAGGATGGAATGAAAATTTATATACCAACTAAAGAAGAAGCAGAAAAACAAGAAGAAAGTACAAGTTATGTTAGTAGTAATACTACTGCTAACAGCGGAAGTAATAAGAAAACAAATACAAGTAATAAAAATTATAAAATAAATATAAATACAGCAAATATAGAAGAATTAGATACATTACCAGGAATAGGAGAGGCAACAGCAAATAAGATAGTAAATTATAGAAACGAAAATGGTAAGTTTAAATCAATTGAAGAAATAAAAGAAGTAAGTGGAATAGGTGACAGTAAATATGAACAAATAAAAGATTTAATAGAGATTTGAAACAGTCGAAGACAGGGCTTTTTTATTTCACTCTTGACAAAATTAATTATTCATAGTAAAATGTTAGCGCAAGCTAACAAAAGGAGGAAAATATGAAATTAACTGGTTCCCAAGAAGAATATTTAAAAACAATTTATCTTTTAGAAAAAAATAATGAAAAGGTAAGAGTAACAGATATAGCAAATAAGTTAAAAATAACTAAACCTAGTGTAAATAAGGGAATTAATATGCTAAAAGAAGTAGGCTTAGTTAATTATAAAGCTTATGGAAGTATTTCTCTGACAGAAGAAGGAGAGAAGCTAGCAATAAGTGTTATAAAAAGACAAGATATATTAGAAATGTTTTTAGTAGAAGTCTTAGAAATAGATCAAAAACAAGCAACAGAAGAAGCAAAAGCAATGAAGCATGCAATCTCTGAAAGTACAGCTTTAAAGCTTGATAAATATATTACAGAAGTTTTAAATTTAGGAGATTTAGACTGTGGCTATGATGCAAATAGTGAAAAATGTAGAAAATGTGTTAAAGTAACTGCAAAAAATAGATTAAAGAAAAATAAAAGTAAAATTAATTAAGATAATAAGGAGGATACATATGTTAGAAATAAAAAATCTTTGTTTTGAAAGAGACAACAAAAAAATATTAAACAATATAAATTTAGAAATAGATACAGGTAAATTTATAGCAATAACAGGACCAAATGGTTCAGGAAAATCAACTTTAGTTAAAATGATTATGGGTATAGAAAAACCAGATTCTGGAGAAATTATATTTGATGGAAAAGATATAACTAATTTAGAAATAAATGAAAGAGCAAAATTAGGAATTAGTTTTGCATTTCAACAACCAGTAAAATTTAAAGGAATTACAGTTTATGACTTATTAAAAATAGCAGCTAAGAAAAAGATAACTAGAAAAGAAGCATGTGACGTTTTATCACAAGTTGGACTTTGTGCTAAAGAATATGTAGATAGAGAAGTAAATGGTTCTTTATCTGGTGGAGAATTAAAAAGAATAGAAATTGCAAGTGTGGTTTTAAGAGAATCTAAACTTACAATTTTTGATGAACCAGAAGCAGGAATTGATTTATGGAGTTTTAATAATTTAATTGAAGTTTTTGAAAATATGAGAGAATTAATAAAAGGAACTACTTTAATAATTTCACATCAAGAAAGAATTTTAAATATAGCAGATGAAGTAATACTTATGAGAAGAGGAAAGATAGAAAAAATAGGAAGTAGTAAAGAAATATTAGAAAAAACAATAAAACCTACTGTTAATTGTTGTAGGATAAAAAAGGAAGGTGAAAAATAAATGGAAAAAACAAAGTTGAATGATGAATTATTAAACAGTGTAGATGAAGGAGTTTTAGGAGAAATAACAAAGCTAGATAAATTAAAAACAGGAGCTTATAATATTAGAAAAAATGGACAAGGAATAGAAAGAAAAATAACTGAAAATGTAAATATCACAACTAAAAAAGATAAACCAGGAATTAATATATATGTAAAAGAAAATACTAAATTTGAAATAGTTCATATTCCTGTAATTTTAACACAAAGTGGATTAACAGACATTGTATACAACGACTTCTTTATTGGAAAAAATGCAAATGTATATATAGTAGCAGGTTGTGGAATTCATAATGACCATCATAAAGATTCAAGACATGATGGAATTCACAGATTTTTCTTAGAAGAAGGAGCTAAAGTAAAGTATATTGAAAAACATTATGGTGAGGGTACGGGAGATGGAAAGAAAATATTAAATCCAGTAACTGAAGTTTATCTAAAAAAAGGAAGCAGCATGGAAATGGAAAGTACTCAAATTAAGGGAGTGGATTCTACAATAAGAGAAACAAAAGGAGTGCTAGAAGAAGGGGCAAACTTTGTAGTAACAGAAAAAATAATGACACATGGTGAGCAAGTTGCTAAAACAATATTTAATGTAGAACTAAATGGAGATGATTCTAGTGCGCATGTTACATCAAGGTCTGTTGCAGCTGATAATTCAAAACAATATTTCATTTCTAAAATCTATGGAAATGCAAAATGTTTCTCACATAGTGAATGTGATGCGATTATCCAAGATAATGGTAAAGTAACAGCAGCACCAGAAGTAACTGCAAATAATATAGATGCAAATCTTATTCATGAAGCAGCTATAGGAAAAATTGCAGGAGAGCAAATAACAAAATTAATGACATTAGGACTTTCTGAACAAGAAGCTGAACAAGAAATTGTAAATGGATTTTTAAGATAAAAATAGAAAAAAGGTGGAGAAATAAAAAGACCAACACAAAGTCAGCCTAAAAACTTAATAAAGATATAAAGTATCTTCAATGACATAAGAAACTGGTAAAACATCTTCATTGTCTGATTTTACTTTAAAAATTGGACGATTTGAAGAAATGTCTTTGTAAACAGAGACAGTGACAGTACCACATTTCTTAATCCTAACCTCTGATTTTTCCAAATTTTTCACCCCTTTTTTCTTTTGAATAGTACACATTATATAACAAAGAAAATAAAAATGATGTCAAATTTTGCGAAAATGCCAAAATAGTTTATGAAAACTAAATTGGGAAAAAGTCGGGAAAAAGCAGAAAATAAAAAGATACTGTAGAGTTTTATAAATTTATTACTCTACAGTATCAATGGTTTTGGTTGCGGGAGATGGACTCGAACCACCGACCTCAGGGTTATGAGCCCTGCGAGCTGCCAACTGCTCCACCCCGCGATATAAAATTTTGACTTTAAAAATATATTATGATATTATGACTATGATATAAATATCAAAACATATTTTCATATTTAGTACATTATTAATTGTACTACTATTGAAGGTAAATGTCAATAGAATTTACTAAAAAAGATACTTTTCTAAAGATATTATATGGAAAAAATTGAACAAATATTACAAAAAATAATAAAAAAATAAAAAAATTAAGTAAGAAGGGATGAAAATATGAATCAAACATTACAAATAGTAATATGCTTGGCAATTCCATTCTTGGGAACAGCATTAGGTTCAGCAATGGTATTTTTTATGAAAAATAAGATAAACCTAAAAGTTCAAAAGCTACTTTTAGGCTTTGCAGCAGGAGTAATGATGGCAGCATCTGTCTGGTCATTATTAATACCATCAATGGATATGGCAGTAGAACAAGGGAAAATAGAATGGCTTCCAGCAGTTATTGGTTTTTTACTAGGAATAGGTTTTTTATTGCTATTAGATACAATAATACCACACCTACATATAGATAATAAAAAGCCTGAAGGAATAAAGGCAAAATTAAAAAATGAAACAATGCTTGTTTTAGCAGTAACATTACATAACATTCCAGAAGGAATGGCAGCAGGTGTAGTAGTTGCAGCAGCAGTAACAGGCGGAGGTGGAATGACTATAATGTCAGCACTTAGTCTTGCAATAGGAATAGCACTTCAAAACTTTCCTGAAGGAGCAATAATATCAATGCCATTGGAAGCAGAAGGAAAATCAAAGGGAAAGGCATTTTTAGATGGTGTATTATCAGGAGTTGTTGAACCAATAGCAGGAATAATTACAATATTGTTAACTAGCTTAGTTACACCAATACTTCCATATTTATTAGCTTTTGCAGCAGGAGCAATGATATATGTTATTGTAGATGAATTAATACCAGAAGCACAAGAAGGGGAGCATTCAAATATTGGAACAATAGGTGTAGCAATAGGTTTTGCTTTAATGATGGTTTTAGATATAGCTTTAGGATAATTTCTTAAAAAACTATACAAAATAAAATAAGCATGATATAATGCAAGTTGAAAAGGAGGAATGAATTATGAAAAATGAATTAGTTATAAAAAGATGTAAATCTTGTGGAGCAATTGTAAAGGTAATAGAAGATTGCAATTGTAATGGATGTGGAATTATATGTTGTAATGAACCAATGGAAAAATTAGTTCCAAATTCAGTAGATGCAGCAGTAGAAAAACATGTACCTACTTATGAAAAAGTAGATGACGAATTATTAGTAAAAGTAAATCATGTTATGGAAAAAGAACATTATATAGAATGGATTAGTTTAGTAAAAGAAAATAAAGAAATAACTGTAAAATTATATCCAGAACAAGCAGCAGAAGTAAGATTCCCTTATATAAAAGGAGCAACTATTTATGCATATTGTAATAAACATGGATTATGGAAAGCAGAAGTAGAAGAATAATGTAGTAGATGCCTATTAAGAAATTAGTAGGCACTTTCTAACTAAAATGGAGGAAAAATGGAAGTATTATTTGCAACAACAAATCCAGCTAAAATAAAATCTTATAAAGAAAAATTAGAGGAGCATGGAATTAAAGTATTAACATTAAAGGACTTAGGATTAAATATAGATGTAGAAGAAACGGGAAAAACATCAATAGAAAACGCTTGTATAAAAGCTGAAACTTATGGTAAAATAGCTAAAAAGATAACAATAGGAATTGATACAAATTTATTTTTTGAAGATGTTCCAGAAGATAGACAACCAGGAACACATGTAAGAAGAGTGAATGGGAAAACTCTTACAGACGAAGAAATGATTAAATATTATAAAGATTTAGCAAATGAGTATGGTGGAAAGATTACTGCTAACTGGGTAAATGGTATAGCTATTTATAATGGAAAAGAAACTAAAACATATAGTTTTTCTAAATCTAAATTTTATTTAGTTGATAGTGAATCTAAAAGGAGACATCCAGGCTATCCATTGGATTCAATAAGTATTATTCCAGAGTTTAATAAATATCTAACAGATTTAACAGAAGAAGAAATAAATTTGAGAGAAAAGAATAAAAATAAGAATAATACGGAAAATGTTGTAAACACTATTTGTGAAATATTAAAAAATATGTAAAGGAAAATTTCGATAATGGATTATGTTTTTACTTTTATAGAAGGATTGGCAAGTTTTATTTCACCTTGTGTATTACCTATGCTTCCTATTTATATATCTTATTTTATAGGTGAGGATAATAAAAAGGTATCAAAAGCTATAATAAATTCTATAGGATTTGTGCTAGGTTTTACAATTATTTTTATACTTTTATCAGTATTTGCAAG
This sequence comes from uncultured Clostridia bacterium, assembly GCA_944386735.1. Taxonomy (GTDB): domain Bacteria; phylum Bacillota; class Clostridia; order TANB77; family CAG-508; genus CAG-269. The sequence goes on along the minus strand of CALXCH010000050.1, from coordinate 3,243 downwards.
TAGTTTTGGTGGAATAATTAGTAATAATATTAAATATGTTAAAATAGTATTTGGTGTTATTATAATATTACTTGGTTTAAACTATATGGAAATAATAAAAATAAAGTTTTTAAATAAGTCAAAAGGTGCTAATAAGAAAGTAAAAGATTTAAATTTTATTAAATCAATGGCATTTGGAATGTTGTTTTCAATTAGCTGGACTCCATGTATAGGAACATTTCTAGCATCAGCATTACTTTTAATTGCTAAAAACCAAGATATGATAAAAGGAATACTTTTAATGCTGGTATATTCAGTAGGATTAGGAATACCATTTATAATATCAGCAGCATTATTGGAAAAACTAAAAGAAGTATTCAATTTTGTTAAAAAACATTATGATATAATCAAAAAGATTTCAGGTATAATTTTAATAATTATGGGAATTTATATGATATTCTTTTAAAAGGAGATTTTATGAAGAGAAAAGTAATATGGTTTATAATTTTTGTTTTACTTGTAGTAATTATTATTTTGGCTAGTATATTTATTAACAAAAAGGGGATAGAATATCTACAAGGAGAAGAAAAAACAAATATAATAAATGATAACAAGGAGGAAGGAAAGATGGAAGTTTTAAAAGTAAATGACAATACTTTTGAACAAGAAGTATTAAAAAGTAATATACCAGTATTGGTAGATTTTTATGCAGATTGGTGTGGACCATGTAAAATGTTATCACCAACAGTAGATGAAGTAGCAGCTGAAAATGACGATATTAAAGTAGTAAAGGTAAATGTAGATGAATCACAAGATACAGCTATTAAATATCAAGTAATGTCAATACCTACATTAGTTGTAATTAAAAACGGAAATGAAGTTAATCGTTCAGTAGGTGTAATTGATAAATCAGAAATTTTAGATATGATTAAATAAAATAGTTTTAGTAAGTTAGTTTAGAAATTTTTTCTAGACTAATTTATTTTATATTTTAAGGAGGGAAAAATGAAAGTTATAATTGTAGGAGGAGTAGCAGGTGGAGCAACCACAGCTGCAAGACTTAGAAGACTAGATGAAAAAGCTGAAATTATAATGATAGATAAAGGAAATCATATATCTTTCGCAAATTGTGGACTTCCATATTATATAGGTGATGTAATAAAAGATAAAAAAGATTTATTATTACAAACACCTGAATCTTTTAACAAAAGATTTAATGTGGACGTAAGAGTTAGAGAAAAAGTAGAAAAAATATTACCAGATGAAAAAAAGATAATAGTAAAAAGATTAGATACAGATGAAGAATATGAAGAAGATTATGATAAATTAGTTTTATCACCCGGAGCAGAGCCAATTAATCCATTCAAAAGTTTAAAAAGTGAGAAAATTAAAACATTGAGAACTGTAGAAGATTCTATAGAAATAAAAGAATATATAAAAAATAATGATGTAAAAGATGTAACTATAATTGGTGGTGGATATATTGGTGTAGAAATGGCAGAAAATTTGAGTAATTATTCTAGTCTAAATATGACAATAGTACAAAAAGGAACACATTTAATAAATCCATTAGATGAAGATATGGCGTGTTTTGTACATAGAGAGCTAAAGAAAAAGGGAATAAATCTTATATTAAATAATGGTGTGAATCAAATAAAAGAAAATGAAAAATTAGAAATTATTCTAGAAAATGGAAAGCTAGAATCTGATTTTGTTATTTTGTGTATTGGTGTAAAACCAGAAGGAATGCTTGCTAAAGATACTGGATTAGAAGTTAATCTAAAAAATGGAGCAATATTGGTAAATGAATATATGCAAACAACTAATGAAGATATATACGCTTTGGGAGATGCGGTAATGGCTAATAATTCTGTTACGGAAAGCAGTATGTATACACCTTTAGCAGGACCAGCAAATAGACAAGCAAGGGTAGTTGCAAATAACATAGCAGGAAAAACAACAATTTATGAAGGAACTATCGGAAGTAGTATATTAAAGATTTTTGATTATAATTTAGCAATGGCAGGAATAAATGAAAAAATCTGTAAGGCACAAGGAATAAAATATAAAACTATTATAGTTTCTCCAAACTCGCATGCAGGATATTATCCAGGAGCTAGACTTATTACTATAAAAGCTTTATATAATGAAGTAAATGGTCAAATTTACGGAGTACAAGTTTGGGGAAAAGAAGGAGTAGATAAAATAGCAGATATTTTAGCAACAGCTATAAAAATGAAAATGTCAGCATATGATTTAGAAAAATTAGAATTATGCTATGCGCCACCATTTTCATCTGCTAAGAGTCCTGTAAATATTTTAGGCAATAGCATAGTAAATGAAATAGAAGAATTAGTTAATACAGTTACATGGGAAGAAGCAAAAGTCTTAAAAGGAAATGAAGAATATTCTATTTTAGATGTTAGGACAAATAAAGAGTATGAAGCGGGAGCATATGAAAATGCTATTCATATACCTCTAGATGATTTAAGAAATAGATTAGATGAACTAGATAAAACAAAAACATATTTAGTTTATTGTCGTACAGGCCTTAGAAGTTATATTGCTTGTAGAATATTAATACAAAATGGAGTTAGAGTTAAAAATATTATAGGAGGATATTATTTCTATTCTGTGATAAAAAATGACAATTAGCCTGAATGTATTGTAAAAAATTGTATAATAATGTATAATTGGAACAAATAAAAATAAAAGGAGGAATTATAAGTTGATGAAAATATAGATAAATATGTTTACATGATATAATGTGCTCATAAATAAGGAAGAGTATATAAATATCACAAATCATAAATCAAAAGATTTTGCTGAATTATTGGGGTTGGTAAAACGATACAACATTGAAATAGAGATGAGATATTAAAAGCAAATTGCACTCCTACTAATATAATGTATTATACTTATAATTTATATTTACAATTTAAAGGTATACAAGCAGATGACGGTATAAGAAATGCAGTCGTTTATGCAAGAATATAAACACGAAAGCAAAAAGGAAAATTTAGAAAAAGAAAATCAAAAATATTTTTTGAGATGATTCTGTAATGCAACGATTAAGGAAATACAAAAAAGATAAAGGAGGACAAAGAAATTGCTAAGGAGTTACAAAACGGAAATTGACCCAACACCAGAACAGATAGTAAAAATTAAGCAAACAATTGGAACTTGTAGATTTATTTACAATTTTTACCTAGCACATAACAAAGAAATTTATAATAAAGGCGAAAGATTTATGACAGCTAGAGC
>CALXCH010000049.1 GCA_944386735.1 uncultured Clostridia bacterium | reverse complement strand
GCAGAGGTTTATGTATTAACTAAAGAAGAAGGTGGACGTCATACACCATTCTTCAATGGATATAGACCACAATTCTACTTCAGAACAACAGACGTTACAGGTGTTATCGAATTACCTGCAGGAACAGAAATGGTTATGCCAGGTGATAACGTATCTATGACAATCGAATTAATTACACCTATCGCTATCGAAAAAGGATTAAGATTCGCTATTCGTGAAGGTGGTAGAACAGTTGGTTCAGGAGTTGTAGCTGATATAATCGAATAATATAAATTGAGACAAGTAGGGATAAACCTATTTGTCTTATTTTTTATGTTGTTTTTTGGGACGGGGCAAAAAAACAGTGCTTTTATAATTAAGGGGATTAGAGTAATTTTTTAGATTTAAGCTTCGCTTATCGGTGTTTTGCTACCCCTTAAATTCCCCTACGCAAAACTACCTAATCTAAAAAATTACTTTTATTTTCTTTCAATTAAATAGTAACTTAAAAATTAAATACTTTTTTATTTACTTAATGGATATATTTTGTTTGGAATATTATGTATATTTTTCTTTCTGTAATGAAATTTTTAACTTGAAAATTATGTTTAATTGTGATAATGTATATGTTATTAGGCTAAATGCCCAAAGTTTTAAATGGTAGTAGTTTACAAGAGAAAGGAAAGAAATGTCTAAGGTAATAAGGCATAAAAGGTCTTGGTTACACTTGTTTAGGGTAAATAGATATGACTATTATGAGTGTGATGATGGCACGAGAAAAATAGTGTATGATGATGGATATCAGGTTATAAAGGCAAATAATGGTCATTGCGTAATTGTGGCATTACCTGATGGTAGACGGTATACTAATTCTACAAGACATGAAAATAAGGAGGCTAAATTATTGAAGCATAGAAGGGTTTGGCGGCACAATTACGATTACTATGAGTATGATGATGGCACAAGAAAGACAGTATATGATGATGGATATCAAATAATAAGAACTTATATTGTTGATCCTTATTTTACTCATATAACTTGTATATTACCTGATGGTAGAAGGCATACTAATGATTGGAAGAATGAGTATTGGCCTCCTACTAGTTGTTGGACACGTGAGGAGTGAATTACTACATTAGGGGCTATTGCATATTTTTAGCTCAAAAGAACTCTCTACAATTTAGAGAGTTCTTTTTTATATATTAGGAAGGAAAATGCTTGTAGTACAATTGTAATTGGTGATATTAAAAACATAAAGCAAAATATGAAAAATAATAAAAGATTTGTAGAAATGCCAATACAAAATTTGGTAAAGAAAATAGAATATAAAGCAAAACTAGAAGGAATAGAAGTAGAAAAAATAGGAGAAGAATATACATCAGGAGTAAGTAGTATAGATAAAGAAGAAATAAATAGAAAATACTATAATAAGAAAAGAAGAATAACAAGAGGATTATTTAAGACAAATAGTGGAAAGATAATAAATGCAGATATAAATGGAAGCTTAAATATATTAAGAAAATATATAAAAGAAATCTTTAGTCCAGACCTAGAAATAGCGATGGATATTGGTCGAGAACAACGACCATTAAAGAAAAGGGTTGCCTAAAAATTAGGTGGAAACTTAAAAACAACATCTTTATAAAAAACTAGGCACTAATTTTAATTAATGCCTAGAACGGAAATCTTTGATTTTCGTTTTGTTCATACTTGAAAATTATATAAATATGTGCTAAGATATTAAAAGTTTGTAATATAAACATAGTAGAAAGGTAAGCGTATGACTAATCAGGAATGCTATGAATATCTTAAGAGCATTTTAAAAGAGAGTGTCAAAAGAGATATGGAGTATTATTCATTTTTAAAAGCTAAAAGATCTTTAAATCAAACTTCTATGGAAGTTGTAGAAAGAAATATAAAAGAAAGTGAAGCAAATGAAATATCTTGTGAAAGATTTCTTGACGAAGCTCTTATATTATTAGAGCATAGCAGTAACTGAAATCTTACCAGATGCTGACTTTTTAGTTAGCATCTTTTTTATATATTAGGAAAGTCATACAAAGTTATAGAAAAACAATATTTACATAAATAAAAATAGGAAGCATAATAAAATAACCAGAATAAGAGGAAAATTCTGGTAAAATTAAAAAATATATAATTAACTAATCATCCGCATAAATGTGATAAAAATCTCTCTTTGGTTTATAAACATAATAAAACCTTATTTCTAATTAATATAGAGGACAAAACCCATTTTGGTATCACATTTAGGACAATTATAAGGATTTCTATGAAAAGTCATATAAATGCTAAATTCATATTTTAGAAGTTTTCTTCTAAAATCACGACAATGTCTTTTTATTAATGGAATTGTTTTATTGTGCGTAGAATGTTTTTTTCTATAAAAACCAAAATATCTTATTATTTTAAATTGAGAAGGTAATAGATGTCTTAACAACACCATAATAAATTATGAAGCAGAAAGAGTTATTTCGTGATATTTGTTATCTTTATGGTCAATGTAGGAAAAAGTAACATATGAGCCATCATAATTAACAATACGATTTTCACTAATAGGAATTCTTGCTACATATCTAGTAACATATTCAATACCTGATTTTAAATCTTTAAACTTTTTAGGTTCAGCATAAACATAGAAACCTTTAGAATAATTTTTAAAAAGAATTGCAGGAGAAAGAATAAAATCAAAGATAGGGTATATAAATAAAGAAATATCAAGACTACAAGGAATACAAATGAAAATGACAGGAAGTAAAGATTTTAAAAATATAAAAAAGATAAATAAATTATATGAACAAATGGAAAATTATAGTAATACATATATGCATAAAGCAAGTAGAATGATAATTAATTATGCAAAGGAAAATGCTTGTAGTACAATTGTAATTGGTGATATTAAAAACATAAAGCAAAATATGAAAAATAATAAAAGATTTGTAGAAATGCCAATACAAAATTTGGTAAAGAAAATAGAATATAAAGCAAAACTAGAAGGAATAGAAGTAGAAAAAATAGGAGAAGAATATACATCAGGAGTAAGTAGTATAGATAAAGAAGAAATAAATAGAAAATACTATAATAAGAAAAGAAGAATAACAAGAGGATTATTTAAGACAAATAGTGGGAAGATAATAAATGGAGATATAAATGGAAGCTTAAATATATTAAGAAAATACATAAAAGAAATCTTTAGTCCAAACCTAGAAATAGCGATGGATATTGGTCGAGAACAACGACCGTTAAAGAAAAGGGTTGCCTAAAAATTTTAGGTGGAAACTTAAAAACAACATCTTTATAAAAAAACTAGGCACTAATTTAAAATTAATGCCTAGAACGAAGATCTTGATTTTCGTTTTGTTCTTAGAAATATTAATTAAATAAAGAAAATACTTGCTTTTTTTCTAAAACAATAATAAAATAAATATGTTATAAATAAAATGAATAAAGACCTAGGGATGGAGGAACAAATATGAAAATATTATTAGATGCAATGGGTGGAGACAATGCACCAGATGCTAATATAAAAGGAGCAGTAAATGCGATAAATAAAGTAAAAGCTGAAGTTGTATTAGTAGGAAAAGAAGAAATAATAAGAAATAAAATAAAAGAATTTTTTGGAAAAGAAATGGAAGAAATATCAGATAGACTAAAAATAAAGAATGCAACAGAAACAATAGAAATGGAGGACCAGCCAACAGTTGCAATAAGACACAAAAAAGATTCTTCAATGGTAGTAGGATTTAGGATGTTAAAAGAAGGAGAAGGAGATGTATTTATATCTGCTGGAAATTCTGGAGCATTACTTACAGGTGCTACATTAATAGTAGGAAGAATAAAAGGAATAGATAGGCCAGCATTAGCAGGAATCTTACCTGCATATAAAAGCCAGTTATTATTAATAGATGCAGGCTCAAATACAAACTGTAAGCCAATAAATTTGCTTCAATTTGCTCAAATGTCTAGTATATATTTAAAAAATACATATGGAATAAAAGCACCAGCAATTGGTTTATTAAATATAGGAACAGAAGAGACAAAGGGAAATGATTTAGTAAAAGAGAGTTATAAATTATTAAAAGAAAATTCTGAAAAGCTTGGAATAAATTTTGTAGGAAATGTAGAAGGAAGAGATGCTTTTTCAGGAAAGATTGATGCAATAGTAACAGACGGATTTACTGGAAACGTATTCTTAAAAACAACAGAAGGAGTAGGAAAATTTGTTAAAAGAACATTAACAGAAAGTTTGACTCATAATTTATTAACAAAAATACTAGCAGTTCCATCACTTCCCGCAATAAAAAGATTTTCTAAAGAAATGGATTATAAGTCATATGGTGGAGCTCTATTTTTAGGAGTAAAAAAACCAGTTGTAAAAGCACATGGAAGTAGTGATGCTTTACTATTTGAATATACTATAATACAAGCAGAAAAATTTGTTAAAAATAAGGCTGTAGAGAAAATGATAGAAGAATTTGAAAAGCAAAGAAAAGAAGAAATTTAATATATTTTCCTGACTTAGTAGTATAAATTTATAAAAAAAGATAATTTTTACTTGACAAAAGTGAAAACATATAATATAAATGAATTATCTTAAAAAGAAATATCAAATGTATAAATCATTTGCAAACTTGAGAGGAGGTGAACTCTAGAGATGAGTTCAGAAGAAATATTAGAAAAAGTAAAAGGAATCATTGTTGAACAATTAGGTGTTGCTGATTCAGCAGTTACAATGGATGCATCTTTTATAGATGACTTAGGAGCTGATTCATTAGACATAGTTGAATTAGTAATGGCATTAGAAGAAGAATTTGATATAGAAATCCCAGACGCTGATGCAGAAAAAGTTGTAACAGTAGGAGACGTAGTTGACTACATAAAAGAAAATGTAAAATAAAAAATAAACCTATGATTTATTCATAGGTATTTTTTATTTTATGATATTTTTTCTTACTTATTATACTAAGTATTATTATTACCAATTGTAAAATTATTTAAAATATTAGAATAATTTTTAAAGAAATCTTTAAAATAATAAAAAATATTTTTTTTATTAATATCCTGGTTTGATATAATATCACCTTCTAATATAGTTTCGGATGTGGTATAAACTCTAAATTCTCCTAATTTTAAATCTTTATTAACAGGAGCAGATAAATCTTTATTAATAGAAAAATTAATTTTTAAAGAATCTATTTCATCTTTTTTTATTGGAATAATTGGAGTATCTAGTTTTGAAAAAGAAATTTCTAAATTAGAGGAAACTCCCTTTTCTATATTAAAGTAATTAGGATTTTCTTCTTTCCATTTGTTAAATTCATCATTGATAAAATTTTCTATATTAACATATTGAAAATTATCAAAAGCATAATTAATCAATTTAGTACTATCAGATGACCTAAAATTTTTAGTATCACACCCAAGCACAACACAAATAATGTCCATATCACCTCGTTTGCAACTAGTTACTAAACAACGATTAGCTCCATTTGTAAAACCAGTTTTAACACCATATACACCATTTAAACTACCTAATAATTCATTTGTGTTAGTAAGATTTTTTGGATAACCATTAATCGTAATAGTGTAATTTTTAGTGCCAACAATGTTTCTAAAAGTAGAATTATTTAAAGCATAATCAGCAAGTAAAGCAAGTTCATATGCAGTAGTGTAATGATTATCAGAATCTAAGCCGTGGGGTGTTTCAAAGTGTGTATTATTTAATCCAAGTTCTTTTGCTTTCTCATTCATAAGGTTAGCAAAATTAGGAACGCTTCCAGAACAACTTTCTGCTAAAGCGACTGCTGCATCATTTCCAGAAACTAAAAGTAAGCCATATAATAAATCTCTTATAGTAATTTTATCGTCAGTTTTAAGTCCTAATCTAGAGCCACCAGTTCCTGCAGCTTTTTTAGAAATTGTAACAGTTTGATTTAAATCACAATTTTCTAGAATTATTGTTGCAGTCATAATTTTTGTAGTAGATGCCATTTTCACTTTATTATATTCATTTTTCCCGAATAATATCTTTTTACTGGTTCTATCCAATACAACGCAAGAACGAGCATTTAAATTAAGTTTATTTTCTTCACTTGCCAAACTTATATTACTTATATTAAAATTAAAAATAACTATCAGAATAAATAAAAAAAATAATAATTTTTTTATTATATGTTTAGTACACATATTATCACCACTTAATATATATGAAACAGATTTTATAAATATGAAAGTAGTAAAATTAAAAGAATTGACAAAAAAATTACGGAAATATGAAAAAAATGCTTAAATTCACATAAAATCTTGATTTTATAACAAAAATGTAATATAATTGTAATGTAGGGGTAATTTTTTTCTATGACTCCATATGCCTTATTTCCGTAAAGAAATAGAGCACAGAAAGAAAAATAGAAAATATTACAAAAAATACCCTATTGACTAATATAAAAAAACTAGTAAAATAAAATACAAGAGGATATATATATAGGTATAAAAAGGAGAGAAAATTATGAATCGAAAAAACCTTTTATTAAGTGGAATAGTATTAGTAGTACTACTTTTAGTTAGTATATTACCAACTGTTGTAAATGCAGCAGATGACGGGACTAAATTATATTTGGGAATAACAGAACTAAGAACAAATGATATGCCTCATATGGGGTATGCAATAGGTGATCCAAACACAAATGGACCAGAAGGCTTGGGTGCAAAAATTTGGAATATCCAAGAGCATGAAGGACCAAATGAGGGAGATCCAGTAAAAGCAGATGGGAATAAAAATATATATTGTGTAAAAGCAGGAGTAGGATTTAGTAATACACATAGAACTGCAACATATAATATTTTTTATGATATGAAAACAGAAAGAAACACAATAGCTACTAATGTTCCTCCAATGGAAAGCGTAGTAAATGGAACTATCCAAACAAGTAGTGGAACTGTAAATACATATGATGCATTACTTGCTTTATCAGATATGTTATATCTAATAGATGATAATAATGATGAAGCTGAAAAAGAAGCATATTTAGATGCAGCAGGAATTCAATCTGAAGCTTGGGATATGCCTTTAACAAGAGATGATATCGCAGCAGTACAACAAGCAGCTATATGGTATTTTACAAACTATGACGAGATGGTAAATGGAAAAAGAAAATATGATAAAACAGATGACGAGGGATGGTTAAACTATACATTAACTGGAGGAAATGATTATACAAGTTTATCAGATTATGGCCAAGCAACTCATGAAGGATATCAAAGACAACAACAAGCTGAACAGTTATATAATTATCTAATAAAAACAGCAATAGCAAATGCAAGCAAATATTCAGGTTCTACTAGTACAACTACTGGAGCACCTGCTAAAGTAAATACTACTCAATTAAATTATGAAGAATCAAATGGAAAATATATAATAGGGCCAATTAATATAACAGAAAATTCTGATTTACCATATACAATTGATTTTACAGTAAAAAATGGTGAAAGCCAAATTGATAATTATACATTGTTAAATAGTGATAAAGAACCAACAGACGAAGGAGCAACTGTAAAAGATTTAGTAGGAGAAGATTTTTATATATCAGTAGATACTAATGATGTAGAATCAATATCTATAGATATTAGTATTAAATATAGCACTAATACACTTACATTATGGACATCAGCAAATAATAATGAAGAACAACCAGTAATGATACCAGAAAAAAATGAAGAATCAGAAGATGTTGAATTAAAAGTAACACCAAGTGAAAAACCATTTGACTTAGCATTAAGAAAATATATCACTCAAGTAAATGGTGTTAATGTAAACAATTCAAGAGTACCAAATATAGATGAATCTACATTACAAAATGGTACAACAGCAACATATAATCATAGAAAAGATCCAGTTTTAGTAGAAACAGGTGATATGGTTACATACAATATTACTATTTATAATGAAGGAGAAAAAGATGGTCGTGCAACTAAAATAGTTGACCAATTACCAACTGGACTAAGATTTAATAAAGTTATAAGTGGAAACTTTGAATTAGAATCATATGATGAAGATGGAGATAATAGATTAACATTAAAAAGAATAGCAGGAAATACAGATAACTTACCAGCTTATACTGGTTCAGGAGATCCAAGTTCAGAAACAATTACAATTGAATGTGAAGTAGTAGCACAGCCTGATAGCACAGATACAACAATACTTACAAATGTTGCTTGGATTTCAGAAGAATACAATAGTGAAGACAATATAACTATAACAAATCAAGATGGAGCAGATAGAGATTCAGAACCATCAACAACACCTGATGTTAATAAAGACAATATGGAAGATTATGAAGGAAATGGAAATAAAGACGATTTAACAGATTCAGATTATTATTATAAAGGACAGCAAGATGATGATGACTTTGAAAAATTAGTTTTAATGCCAGAATCATTTGACTTAAAATTAATTAAAAGAATTACACAAGTAAATGGTCAAAATGTACCAGAAAGAATTGAAAATGTAGATGTAAGTAAATTAAATACAATAGGACCAGATGGAAATCTTATAACTACAGGAGATTATACACTAAGTAAAGATCCAGTTGCAGTTAAGAAAGGTGATATAGTAACATATACATTTAGAATATATAATGAAGGAACAATTGATGGTTATGCTTCAGAAATAACAGAAGATATACCAGATGGATTAGAATTCTTATGGTCAGAAAAAGAAGGTCAAGACTTACAAGATGATCCAAGCTTAACAGAGGCAGAAAAAGAAGCAATTGAATTTAACCAAAATTATTTATGGGGAAATTTCGTATATGATGAGTCAGGAGAAAGAATAATACAAATTTCTACAGATTACTTATCAAAAGAAAATGAAACAACAGTTGATGGAAACTTAATTCCTGCATTTGGTTCAAATGATGGAACTAAAACAGAAAATGATATACATTATAAAGAAGTATCTGTAAAATTAAAAGTTATTTCAGATGATGTATCTGGAAATGTAATAAGAAACGAAGCTTGCATTTCAGAAGATTCAGATAAAGATGGAAACCCAGTAGATGATAGAGACTCTGATACAGAAGAATGGGTAAAATATGAAGATGATGAAGATTATGATAATATAATTTTACAATCATTTGATTTAGCATTAAGAAAATTCATAGTTGCAGTAAGTAGTGATGAAACAGTAGAAGATAGTGAATATTTAACAAATGCAGATGGTTCTTATACAAGAGCACCAGTAGTTGATACATCTTTACTTAATACAACAGATGAAAATGGTAATATGATAACAACAGCAATTTATAACCATACTAAAGAGCCAGTAATTGTACAAGCAAATGACTATGTTGTATATATGTTAAGAGTATATAACGAAGGCGAGAGGGATGGATATGCAGCAGAAATAAAAGATCATTTACCACCATACTTAGAGTTTGTAGATAATGATTTTAATGCACAATACGGATGGGAAGTATCAGAAGATGGAAGAACAGTAACAACAAGATATTTAGATGATAGTTTAATAAAAGCTGCAGAGAAAAATGATGACGGAACATATGTATTATCATATGTAGATGTTCCAATAATGTGTAGAGTAATAGATTCTGCACCAACGAGTGAGAACATAACAAATATTGCAGATATAACAGAATATCAAGATGAAAATAAACAACCAACAACAGATAGAGATTCACAAGAAGATAATGTAAATCTTCCAAGTGACGAAGATTTACCTGGATATAAAGATGATGAATCAGGAGATTATATACCAGGACAACAAGATGATGATGACTTTGAAAAAGTAATAATAAAAACATTTGACTTATCTTTAAGAAAATGGGTAACACAAGCAATAGTAATAGATAAAGATGGAAATCAACAAATAACAGAAACAGGACATCAACCATATGATGATCCAGAACAAATTGTAAAAGTAGAGCTATATAGAAAAAATGTTAATGATGTAACAGTAAAATTTAGATATAAAATCCGTGTAACAAATGAAGGTGAAATTGCAGGATATGCAAAAGAAATAACAGATTATGTACCAGATGGATTAAGATTTTTACCAGAAGATAATCCAGGATGGACAGATGAAGGAAATAATGTAATTTCAACTAGATTACTAGAAAATACATTATTACAACCAGGAGAATATGCAGAAGTAGAAGTAGTGTTAACATGGATAAATAGTACAGATAACATGGGAGAAAAAGTAAATACAGCAGAAATTTCAGAAGACTATAATGACTATGGAGTACCAGACAAAGACTCAACTCCAGATAACCAAAAACCAGGAGAAGACGATATAGATGACGCACCAGTATTATTATCTGTAAGTACAGGTCAGGTAAGAATATACTTTACATTAGGATTTGTAGTATTAGTTACAATTGCAGGTGGTATAGTATTGATTAAGAAATTTATCTTATAGAAATTAAAAAGAGAATATTACAGGATTAGTTAGAAAAAAATCTAATTAATCCTGTATTTTTTCTTTTCAAAAAAGTAATATAAATGTTATTAAAATGTAATAAAGAACAAAAGTCCAATATCCCTAAGTAATGGCTGCTTTAACTGTAAAAAGCAAAGAAAAATAGCTTATTATATATGTTATAATATCTATATATTATATAAAACAATAGGGGATAAAAATGAAAAGCAGAGTAAAAAGATTATTTGTTTTAATTTTAATAGGAATTTTATATTTTTGTTTTGGATTAAACCAAGTTGAAGCAAAACAATTATCAACACCATTGTATTTTGGAATAAATGAGCTAAGAACATTATCTAGTCCAAATTGGGGATATGCTATAGGTAACCCTAATAGTAATGGGCAAGGAGAAAATGCAAAAGGAATTAAACTATGGAATATTCTAAAATACAGTAGTAGTACATCAAATGATCCAACAGAAGTAGATGTTTATTGTGTAAAATCAGGTGTTGGATTTGTTAATGATACTCATAGGCGCGCTAGCTATAATTTTGCATTTGATATGTATAAAGAAAGAGACGAGATAGCAGTTAGAAGTGCCACACTAAATGGGCTTGTTAATGGTGGCCATTATAATGAATTATTAGCATTAGCAAATATATTGTATTTAGCAGAAGATGGAACAGAAGATTTAGAAGCTTATTTAAATAAAGCAGGAATATATAGCCAGTATTGGGATTCATTATTAACAGTAGATGAGGTAAAATCAGTACAACAGGCAGCTATTTGGTATTTTACAAATTATGGAGAAGAAAATGGAAAATATGATAAAACAGCAAGTTCGGCTTCAGGATGGCTAAACTATACAACAGATGGAAAAAGTTATACAAGCTTGGGAGATTATCAAGTACAACCAAATAGATTAGGATATCAAAGACAAATGCAAGCAGAGCAATTGTATAAATATTTAATAAATACAGCTAAAGCAAATGCGTCAAATTATTCAGATCCTGATAAAAATTATAAAACAAAATTAACACTATATACAGCACAAGGAGCAAATGGTGAAGAACAACCATTAATGGAGATAGAAAGAGAAAAACAATTTGATTTATCACTTAGAAAATATATAACAAAAGTAAATGGAGCAGAAGTATCAGTTTCAAGAGAACCACAAATAGATTTAACTAATTTAAAGAATGAATCTGATACGACAGCTATATATAAACACAAAAAGGATCCGGTATTGGTGCAAAATGGAGATACGGTAACATATAAAATACAAGTGTATAATGAAGGCGATGTGGATGGATATGTAAATAAAATAGTAGACCAATTACCAACAGGATTAAAGTTTTCTAGATTAATAACAAGTGGATATACAGCAAGTTATGATTCTAGTAATAATGTAGTAACAATTACAAGAGATGAAAGTAATAATGATAGACTAACAGCTTTTAACGGAAGTAATTTAGATTCCACAACATTAGAGTTAGAGTGCACGGTAGATACAACAGAAGGAGATAAAGTATTAACAAACGTAGCATGGATATCAGAAGAAGAAACAATAGATGGAAAAGTAATAACAAGTGAAGTAGGAGATGATAGAGACTCAGAACCTGAGACTAAGCCAGATGTTAATAAAGACAACATGGAAGATTATAAAGGAAATGATGAAAACCAAGATGATTTAGCAGATAAAGATTATTTTTATAAAGGACAGCAAGATGATGATGATTTTGAAAAATTAATTACTAAGAAAATAGAAGGAAGCTATAATTTACAAATAGTAAAAGTAGATAAAGGAGATAATAGCAAACTTCAAGGAGCAGAATTTAAAATAACATTACCAGATGGAAGTGATAGAACAGAGACAACAGATGTAGATGGTGTAATAGATTTAGGAAAAATAGATATAACAGAGGAAGGAACAGATAATATAAAAGTAGAAGAATTAACAGCACCAAATGGATATAATAAATTATTTAATAGTTTTGAGCTAGATGTAACTAAAGAAGAACAAAATGGAGCATATGTAGCAACAAATGTAGATTTAAAAAATAGTCAAGGAAGCGGTTTAGGAACAGGACAAATTCAAGTAAATAACCAAAACGGAATAATTACCATAACAGTGCCAAATGAGAAAACAGAAGGAAGTTATGATTTACAATTAGTAAAAGTAGATAAAAATAATCCAGAAACTAAGCTTGAAGGAGCACAATTTAAAATAACATTACCAGATAGTAGTGAAAGAACAGAAACAACAGATGGAAATGGAACAATAACAATAAGTGGAATAAAGATAACAGGACCAGGAACGGACACAATAAAAGTAGAGGAAATAACAGCACCAAGTGGATATAATAAATTATTTAATAGTTTTGAATTAGATGTAACAAAAGAAGAACAAAGTGGAGCATATGTAGTAACAAAGGTAAGTTTAAAAAATGCCCAGGGAAGTGGATTAGGAACAGGACAGATTCAGACAAGCTATCAAAATAAATTAGTAACAATAACAGTACCAAATGGAAAGATAGAAGGAAGCTATGATTTACAATTAGTAAAAGTAGATAAAGATGAACCACAAACTAAGCTTGAAGGAGCACAATTTAAAATAACATTACCAGATGGAAGTGAAAGAACAGAAACAACAGATGGAAATGGAACAATAACAATAGATGGAATAAATATAACAGAACCAGGAACAGACACAATAAAAGTAGAGGAAATAACTGCGCCAAGTGGATATAATAAATTATTTAATAGTTTTGAGTTAGATGTAACAAAAGGAGAACAAAGTGGCTCTTATGTAGTAACAAACGTAAATTTAAAAAATAGCCAAGAAAGTGGTTTAGGAACAGGACAGATTCAGACAAGCTATCAAAATAAATTAGTAACAATAACAGTACCAAATGGAAAGATAGAAG
>CALXCH010000048.1 GCA_944386735.1 uncultured Clostridia bacterium | reverse complement strand
ACAGATGAAGATATTGATAAAGCTGTTAAAGATGCAGAAGCACATGCTGAAGAAGATAAGAAGAGAAAAGAAGAAATTGAAGTTAAGAATAATGCTGAAAGCTTAGTATATAATAGTGAAAAAACATTAAAAGACTTAGGAGATAAAATTTCTGGAGAAGAAAAAGCTAAAGTTGAAACAGAAATAGATAATACTAAGAAAGCATTAGAAACAAACGATACAGCAAAAATCAAAGAAGCTACAGAAAAATTAACAAAAGTATTCTATGATATGTCAGAACAATTATATAAAAATGCAAATCCAAATGGAGCAGCAGGAGCTGGAGCAAATGATGCAGGATCAGCTCAAAATGATGGACCAAAAACAGACGAAAATGGAAATGTATATGATGCAGACTACAAAGTAGAAGATGAAGGCAAAGACAATAAAGGCAATAAATAATAAAAGTTAAAGAGGATTAGAGGAATTTCCTCTAATCTCTTTTGTCTTAAGGAGGAAAGTAGATGGCAACGAAAAGAGATTATTATGAAGTATTAGGAGTAAGTAAAGATGCAACACAAGATGAGATAAAAAAAGCTTATCGTAAGCTTGCAAAAAAATATCATCCTGATGCAAATCCAAATAATAAAGAAGAAGCAGAAGCAAAATTTAAAGAAGTAAATGAAGCTTATGAAAACTTGTCAGATCCTCAAAAAAGAAAGATGTATGATCAGTTTGGCGCAAATGGACCACAAGGGTTTGGTGGTCAAGGCAGTGGACCTTTTGGACAGGGAGGATATTATTCATATTCTAGTTCAGGTTTTGACAACTTCGGAGATTTTGGAGACTTAGGAGATATCTTTTCTTCATTTTTTGGTGGAGGCTTTGGAGGAAGAAATTCTTCTAGCAGAAAGAATGGACCTTCTAAGGGAGCAGACCTAAATGTAAGAATGGAAATAACGTTTGAGCAATCTTTTTCAGGAGTTGAAAAAGAGATTGTTATTACTAGAGATGAAGAATGTGAAGTATGCCATGGAACTGGAGCAAAACCAGGAACATCTCCTATTAAGTGTCCTACATGTCATGGAACAGGTCAAATAACACAAGTACAAAATACTATCTTAGGTCAAATGCAAACAACAAGAACATGTTCAGCATGTCATGGAACAGGTGAAATTATAAATGAGCCTTGTGAAAATTGTCGTGGTAAAGGAACAGTTAGAAAACAACCTAAGATAAAAGTAAAAATTCCAGCAGGAATCGATGATAACCAAACTGTAGTATTAAGAGGAGAAGGTGAACCTGGTAAAAAAGGTGGAGCTAAAGGTGATTTGTATATTACAGTAAAAGTAAAAAAACACAGCATTTTTACAAGAAAAGGAAATAATGTACTTTGCGAGATACCAATAACAATAACACAAGCAACACTAGGTGCAGAACTTGAAATTCCAATGGTTGATGGAAGTAAAGAGAAATATAAAATACCAGAAGGAACCCAAACAGGAAGTAAATTTAATATTAGAAATAAAGGCTTTAAGTCAATTAATTCTAATAGCACAGGAGATTTTATATTTACAGTTACAGTTCAAACACCTAAGAGACTAACAAAAGAACAAAGAGAATTGTTAGTACAGCTTGCAAAAACTATGAACGAGCAACCACCAGTAAAAAAACGTGGATTATTTGGATAAGGAATGTGGATTTTCTACATTCTTTTTTCTTGAAAAATGTATGCAAATGTGGTAAAATAATTATGTTATTGTAAGTTGGTTTTGTTTCAACTAATTAGATGAAACAAGACTTCTTGAGAGAAAGGTTTAAAGTGGATATTAACGAAATTTTTATTATTACATATGAAGTAGTAGTAGGATTGGCAACGGCATGTATGGCTTATGTATCTTGGTTAGCTAAAGGTAAAATATCACATGTAATTGGGATTATATGTGGAGCTGTAGCTATAGGTTTGATTGGTGCATATCTATATTTTAGTGTGGTTGCTTAGAAGTCCACAATAAAGGAAAAGGTTTTCAAAGAAGTCATAATTTAAAGTTTTATTTAAAAATACAATGACAATTACAGCGAGGATATATTTCCTCGCTGTACTGCTTTAAGGAAATAATAATTAATCTTAATATATAATTAATTTAATTGAGTTTTATAATGATATATGATAAAATAATAAAAGCAAAATAATATAGGTGGAGAAGATGAAAAAGAAAATAACAATAACAATATTTGGGGTATTATTAATTTTAATAGTGATAGCAATAGTAATTTTAGCTTATTTAAAATTTACAGATATAGAGTCAAAAGAGCCTGTACAGATAGAAGATGTTTGTAATGTAGAAATAGAAGAATTTGATGGAAGAAAAGTATTTGTTGTAACTCCAAAAGAAGGAAAAGTAAGTAATATAGGAATATTATATTTTCATGGTGGATCTTATATGGCGGAAATGAGTGAGGTTCATTGGAATTTTATAAGAAAATTAACAACAGATACGAAAAGTACTGTAATAATTCCTGATTATCCATTAACGCCAAAATATAATTATAAAGATGTATATAATATGGTAGAACCATTATATAAAGAAGTTGTGCAAAAATTAAATCCTGATGATTTAATAGTAATGGGAGATTCAGCAGGTGGAGGTTTAGCATTAGGACTACTTGAAAAAGTATCAGGAGAAAATATTCCTATGCCAGGTAAAACAATACTGATTTCACCTTGGTTAGATGTAAGGTTGACTAATTCAGAAATAGATAAGGTTCAAAAAGAAGATAAAGAGCTAAATAAGGATGCATTAAAATTAGCAGGAATAGCATATGCTGGAAATGATGGAATTGATAGTTATTTAGTAAATCCTATAGATGGAGATTTATCAAAACTAAGAAATATAACAATACTTACAGGAACAAGTGATATATTAAATCCGGATGTGCATGTATTAGAGCAAAGAGCAAAAGAACAAGACATTGATATTGATATAAAAGAATATGAAGGTGCAGGGCATATTTGGATAATAAATGAAAAAGGAGATAAAGAGTTGGTAGATAAAGGCTATCAAGATATAGTAGATATGGTAAATGAAACAAATTAGGATTATCCCTAAAATGTCTCAAGGAAGGACTTTTTAATATGAAAAGTAGAAAAAATAAGAAAGAGAATAAACTATATTGGAGAAGATTAGATAATTCAGCAAAAATATTTCCGATAGCAGCAGGTAGAAAATATAGCACAGTTTTTAGGTTATCTGCAGTATTAAAAGAAAAAGTAAAGCCTAAAATATTATATAAGGCAGTAAACAGGGCATTAGAACAATATCCGTCATTTAAAGTAAGGATGAAGGCAGGAGTTTTTTGGTATTATTTAGAATATAATCCAAAGAAACCAATTGTAGAAGAAGAAAAAGATTATCCTTGTAAATATATAGAACCAAGAACTAATAATAATTATTTATTTAAGGTGACTTATTTTGAGAACAAAATAAATATAGATATTTTCCATTCTTTAACAGATGGCAATAGTGGAAATATGTTTTTTAAAGAAATAATATATAATTATTTGGAATTAGTACATAAAGATGAGCTTAAAGAAGAAAGAAGTACAAGAAAAATAGTAGAAAACAATACAGAAGACAGTTATATGAAAAATTATGATAAAAAAGCTAAAGGAAATAGCTCGACTAAAAAAGCATATGTGCTAAAAGGAAGGAAAATTGGGTTTGGTGCAATTTCTACAATACATGAAATAATAGATTTGGAAAGTTTAAAGAATGAAAGTAAGAAATATGGAGCAACCATAACACAATATTTAACAGCAGTTCTTATACATTCTATATATGAAGCAAATTATAAAAAATATAAATATAAAGGTAATAAACCAATTAAGGTATGCATTCCAGTAAACTTAAAAAAATATTTTCCATCAAAGACTATGTCTAATTTCTTTTCTTATATAACTTTAGAAGCGGAAATGAGAAAAGATAACTTAGATACTTTTGATAAAATAATAGAATTCGTAAAAGCTGATTTTAAGAAGAGATTACAAGAAGAAGAAATAATAAAAACAATGTCTGCAAATGTAAGACTTGGAACTAATTTTATAATAAAGATATTACCCTTAATTCTTAAAAAAATATTTGTAAGATTAAGTTATATAGAAATTAGAAAATATACAACTATAACATATTCAAATATAGGTAGAGTTGGTATAATTGGTAAATATAAAAATTATATAGATTATTTCTTAATGCTTATTGCTCCAGAACCTGTTGAAAAAATAAAATGTTCTAGTTGCACGTTTGAAAACAAAATGGTATTTACTTTTACATCAATACTAAAAGATAATAGTATAGAAAAATGTTTTTATGAGTTTTTAAAAGAAAAAAATATTAATGTAGAGATAGAAAGTAATGGTGTTTTAGATGATATATCCAAAGAAACTAAGTAGTAAAAAGAAAGACTTAATATTTAAGATATTTCTTATAAGTTCAGTAGTGTTAGGACTTCTTTTAATACTAATAAACAAATTAACAACTCCAGAAGTCCCATGGGCTGCTTTGTCAAATGCAGGAATCATATATATATGGATAACGGTATTTTATTCAATTAGAAAAAATATAAATATAGCAGGGCATGTATTAGTGCAAGCAATTGCAATATCTCTTCTTACGGTATTTATAGATTATAAGCTAGGTTTTGAAAAATGGTCTATAAATATATCTGTTCCTATAATAATTATGATAGCAAATGTTACAATGTTAATACTTACAATAGTGAGCCATAAGAAATTTATAAAATATGCAATTTATCAATTAATAATAGTATTATTTAGTATGATACCGGTAATATTAATGAGTGAGAATATTATAGAAAATAAAGTGTTAAGTATTATAGCAAGTGGAATTTCTATTTTAAATTTAATACTTACACTTTCACTTTGTGCAAAAGATGTAAAAGCAGCAATTGTAAGAAAATTTCATATATAACAAGTTGATATTTTTATAAAATAAATTTTATAAAAAGAGAATAAACAACAATTTTGTAAAACGTATTTTACAAAATTGACTTTTTGCTAATATTATGATAAAATTAGGAAAATAAAGCAAAGAGGTGTATATTATGATAGAAAGAAAAAAATATTTAGAACAATTAATAAGTTTTAAAGATAAAGATTTAATAAAAGTAATAACTGGAATAAGAAGATGTGGTAAATCTACTTTATTTGATTTATATATAGATTATTTAAAAGAAAAAGGTATAGAAGATGAACAAATAATAAGGATAAATTTAGAAGATGCAGATTATGATTTTATAAAAAATTATAAAGATTTATATGAGTATGTAAAAGCTAAACTTATAAGTGACAAACAAAATTATGTGTTCTTAGATGAAGTACAAATTGTAGAAGATTTTCAAAAAGCATGTGATAGTTTATATATAAAGAAAAATGTGGATTTATATATAACTGGCTCAAATGCCAATTTATTATCAGGAGAACTTGCAACTCTACTTTCTGGAAGATATGTAGAAATAAAAATGTTGCCATTGTCATTTGAAGAATATATATCATATAGAGGTGAAAGTGACCTTCAACAAAAATACGTTGATTATATAACTAAAAGTTCATTCCCATATACTTTAAATTTAGAAAATGTAAAAGACATAAGAGCTTATTTGGATGGTATATATAATACAATATTAATTAAGGATATAGCGACGAGAAAGAAAATATCTGATATTAGTGCTTTAGATAGTGTTGTTAGATTTATGTTTGATAATATAGGAAATTTATGTTCAAGTACAAAAATAGCAAATACAATGTCTTCTTCAGGAAGAAATATAACAGTTCCAACAGTTGAAAGTTATTTGTCAGCATTAATGGAAGCTTTTGTTTTATATAAAGCAAGTAGATATGATATAAAGGGAAAACAAAGACTTTCAAGTGGCGCTAAATACTATGTTTCAGATATAGGACTTAGATATTATTTATTAGGAAGTAAGAATGCTGACCAAGGACATATATTAGAGAATATAGTTTATTTAGAGTTATTAAGAAGAGGCTATGAAGTCTATGTAGGAAAAGTCGATAATAGTGAAGTGGATTTTATAGCGATAAATGAAAAAGGAGAAGAATATTATCAAGTAGCATATACGGTTATGGATGAAAAAGTTTTAGGAAGAGAACTTAAAAGCCTTGAAAATATCAAAGACCATAATCCTAAATATTTGTTAACAATGGATTTTACACCATATACTTCTTATAATGGAATAAAACAGATAAATGTACTAAATTGGTTATTAAATAAAGAATAAAAAATAAGTTTAAACCTATTTGAGGTGATACTATGGAAACAGGTTTAATAGTTAGAAAAGAAACCAAGTTTGATAAAATAAGAAAAATATTAAATAGAATATTCTTTAAAGAGGAATATTTTTTAGAGGAGCAGTTAGAAGAATTGTTACAAAAAAGAAGTGTAAATACATCTAAAATAGTAATACCAAAAGAAATAGGAAAAAATACGTGGAAAAGAAATGTATAATAGTAAAATAAAGAATAAAAAATAAGATACAAAGCAAGGAAGGGTAAAATTGAAAAATATTAAAGATTATAATTTAGAAGAATTAAAACAAGAATTAGTAGCTTTGGGAGAAAAGCCATTTAGAGCAGAGCAAATATTTAAATGGTTGTATCAAGAAAAAGTAAAATCATTTGATGAAATGACAAATATATCTTTAAACTTGCGAGAAAAGCTAAAAGAAAATTATACAATGTGTAATTTTAATATATTAAAAAAACAAGTATCTAAAGATGGAACAATTAAATATTTATTTGATGTATTAGATGGAAATGCAATAGAAACAGTTTTAATGAGTTATCACCATGGATATAGCATTTGTGTATCTTCACAAATAGGTTGTAAAATGGGATGTAAGTTTTGTGCATCTACTGGAATAAATTTTATTAGAAATTTGAGTTCGGGAGAGATTGTAGAACAAATATTAGCAGTTGAACAAGATGAAAATCTTAGAATATCAAATGTAGTATTTATGGGAATAGGAGAGCCTCTAGATAATTATGATAATGTAATAAATGCAATACATATACTAAATAATCAAAAAGGACTAAGTATAGGAGCTCGCCATATTAGTATTTCAACAAGTGGATTAGTACCTAAAATATATAAGTTAGCAGAAGAAAATATTCCTTGTACATTATCTATATCATTACATGCAACAACAAATGAAAAAAGAAGTAGTATGATGCCAGTAAATGATGCATATCCTATAGAAGAATTAATGAAAGCATGCAAAGATTATATAGAAAAAACAAATAGGAGAATATCATTTGAATATGCATTAGCAAGAGACAATAATGATAATTTAGAAGATGCAAAGGGATTGGTAAAACTACTTAAAGGAATGCTTTGTCATGTAAATTTAATTCCAATAAATAAGATTGAAAATGGAAGCTTTACTAAAAGTTCAAATGAAAATATAATGAAATTTAGAGATTATTTAAATGACCATGGAATAGTTGCAACTATAAGAAGAGAATTAGGTTCAGACATAGATGCAGCATGTGGTCAACTAAGAAGAAAGAATTTGAGACAATAGGGATATGCCTTTTTGTCTCATTATTTTACAAAATAAGACAAAAAACACCCGCACCCTAATTTGTTGCATAAAAAAAACTTTATTTATTTTTTTCTTGTAGATAGCAAAATAAAATGATATAATACAGATTGTAATACAAAGAATAATATAAGTTATTTAGTATTACAATGCAATAAAAATATAGGAGCATTGAAATGATATTAGATGAGATTAAAGATAAGTTACCTTTTATGAAAAAGATTAAAGTTTATGCTTTTGTTGGTCCTTCAGGAACAGGCAAAAGCTATAGAGCTCAAATGGTAGCTAGTGAAAAGAATATTAATTTTATAATAGATGATGGATTACTTATTAAAGATAATGAAGTAATTGCAGGAGAGTCTGCAAAAAAAGCAGAGACAAAGGTAGCTACAGTAAGACATGCCTTATTTTATGAGGAGAAGGAAAGAGAACCAATTATTAAGGCTTTAAAGAAATATAAAGCAGATAAAATATTAATACTTGGAACTTCTGATGGAATGGTACAAAAAATTGCAGCAAATTTAGGACTTCCAGAAGTTTCTGATACAACATATATTACAGATGTTGCAACAGAACAAGAAATGAAAACAGCAAGAAGAATTAGAGTAACAGAAGGAAAACATGTAATTCCAGTACCAACGTTTGAAATAAAAAAAGATTTTTCAGGATATTTATTAGACCCTCTTCAAATATTTAAATCAAAAGGAAAAGGACAAAAACCATATATATCAGAAAAGTCTATAATAAGACCTACTTTTAGTTATTTAGGTAAATTTACAATATCTGATTTAGTATTTAGACAAATACTAGAATATTTAGCAGCAGGAACACCAGCGATACATAAGATTTTAAGAACAAGAGTAGAAAACTATGGTGAAGGTGTTAAGATATATATTGAAGTTAGTATTGTTTATGGTTTTAATGTAGTACAAGGTTTAAATGATTTTAGAGAAAAAGCTAAAAAAGAAATAGAAAAATTAACAGCGATGAATGTGGTAGAACTTGAAATTGTTGCAAAAAATATTTATGTACCACAAGATGGGGAGGTAAATTAAATGTCTTTTATAGTTGCAATTGATGGACCTGCAGGAAGCGGCAAAGGGACTGTAACAGAGCTTGTATGTAAAAAATTAAATTTAATAAATATAAGTACAGGAGCAGCTTATAGAAGTGTAGCACTAGCAACACTACAAAATAATATATCAAGTGATGATACTAATAAAATAATAGAGTTGTTAGATAAAATAGATATTGAATTTAGAAAAGAAAATGATAAAGATTTAGTATATTTAAATGGAGAAGAAGTAACTAAAAGAATTAGGCAAAAGGATGTTACAAGTATAGTATCTAAAGTTTCTTCTATAAAAGAGGTTAGACTTAAATTAAATAAAATTTTCAAAAAGATAGCAGAAAATAAAAATGTAATTATGGAAGGAAGAGACATTGGTACATGTGTATTTCCTAAAGCAGATGTTAAAATTTATTTAGATGCAAGTATAGAAGAAAGAGCAAAAAGAAGAGTAAAACAAAATGAAGAGTTAGGAATAAATATTCCATATGAAGAGATAAAGAAAGATATACAAAAAAGAGATGAAGCAGATAAAAATAAGAAAATAGGAGCATTAAAAAAAGCTGATGACGCAATATACATCGATTCTAGTAATATGACAATTGAAGAAGTAACAGATAAAATTGTAGAAATTATAAAAAATAAAATGACATAAGGAGATAGTTATGAGTAAGATAAAAAGTGGAATTAAAGGGGTTATTAAATTTATTGTTAGAGGAGCTATTTATATATGGCTTAAATTATTTTATCATTTAAAAATTAATGGGTTAGAAAATATTCCTAAAGATGGACCAGTTATATTTTGCGGAAACCATAGAAGTTATATAGACCCACCTTTAATTGTTGCTACTGCTAAAAGAGATATTAAGTTTTTAGCAAAAGAAGAATTGTATGAAAATAAATTTTTAGCTTTCTTAGGTTGGGCTTTTGAAGCTATACCTGTTAAAAGAGATGAAAAAGACATTGCAGCAATTAAGAATTCTTTAAAAGATTTAAAACAAGGTAAATGTATTGCACTATTCCCAGAAGGTACTAGAAATGGTTTAGCTAAAGGTGAAAAAGTAAAAGATGGTGTAGCATTTTTTGCAGTGAGAAGCGGTGCTAAAGTAGTTCCTTGTGGTATTAAAGGTGGAACCAAAGAGCTAAGAAAACTTACTATTAATTATGGAAAAGCTTTAGATTATAGTAAGTATAAAGGAACTAAAGATAAAGAAATCTTAGATAAGATAACAAAAGAGATAATGGATAACATCATTGAACTTGCTAAATAATTTAAACAGTGAATAAACTTTAGAAAAAGCAGGTAGGAAGCCTGTTTTTTTGTTTGCAAAATTATGTAAAATATGATAAAATACTGACATCAGTAAAAGCTGTAGTAGAAAAGGCTTAGAGAAAGGATGAAAAATGAGTGTTAAGCCTGTTTATCTTGAGGATGTTCCGTCTGTTATGACATTGAAAGAAGTACCTCAAGAAATTTTGGTACCAAATCCAGGAGGAAGGGAACTTGTAATTAAACCAGAGGAAAGTGGCTATGGCAAGGAGCAAGTCTTTACAAGTAATTGCTTGCCTGATGAAATTTCATATGAATTTCTTGGGTTGATTAAGTTCCCAGATGGTAGTGTGCATCCAAAGTATAGGGCAAATGTTGTGACTAGTGAAGGGCTGTGTCTCAAAGGAATGAGAGGATATCAAAATGGTATAGATATCATTGATAAGGTGGCTTGGTGGCTTACATGGCAAGAGAAGATGCTTGAAGCAAAAAGTATTAAGAAGTCAGATTTGAACTTTTTTGATTATGAGAAAGAAAATCTTTCATCATATTGGCTTTCCTCTCATGGGGTCATCAGGGCAAACTATATTAACTTTGGCCCAGGCGTGGTCTATGCCAATGGCGGTGTTGCTCGTGTAGGTGCGTACATTGTGTTTGATTCGTATGGTTTATGTAATGCTTTTAGGGCGGGTGTGCGTCCCACGATGATTTTAACATCTAAAATCCTAATTGCCCCACCTGAATTTTCTTGGGTTGAATTCTAAGTCTAAAGCAAGACCTCTATTTAGAGGTCTTGTTTTTGTAGCTTAATGTGAAAAATGAAGAATTTTTATTTAATTGGTGTTTTGGTATAGATTTTTAAAAAACGTTATGATAAAATAAGTCCAAAGGTTTAAAAGGTATAGAAAAAACGGAGGATTAAAATGGGAAATATAGTATTACTAGATGAATTAACAATAAATCAAATAGCTGCAGGAGAAGTAATAGAAAGACCAGCATCAGTAGTAAAAGAAATGGTAGAAAACTCAATAGATGCAGGAGCAACTAATATAACAGTAGAAATAAAAAATGGAGGAATATCATTTATAAAGGTAAGTGATAATGGAAAAGGAATAGCAACAGATGATTTAGAAATAGCATTTGAAAGACATGCAACAAGTAAAATAAGGTCAGCAGAAGACTTAAATAGTGTTACATCTATGGGGTTTAGAGGTGAGGCTCTAGCTAGTATTGCAGCTGTTGCAAATGTAGAATTAGTATCAAAAACAGCAGATGAAGATATAGGAAATAAAATTGTAGTAGAAGCAGGAGATGTGTTAGAAAAAGAAGAAGCTGGTTGTAGAACAGGAACAACAATAACAGTTAGAAACTTGTTCTTTAATACACCAGTAAGATATAAATTCTTGAAAAAAGATTATACAGAATCGGGATATATTGAAGATGCAATAACAAGAATAGCATTAGTAAATCCACAAGTTGCAATTAAGCTTATAAATACTGGAAAAACAGTAATTCAAACAAATGGAAGTGGAAGCTTAAAAGATGTAATATATAGTATATATGGAAAGGACGTAGCAAATAGTATATTAGAAGTAAATTACCAATATGAAGATATTACAGTTAGTGGAGCAATAGGAAAACCAGAAATTGCAAGATCAAATCGTTCACATCAATTATTCTTTGTAAATAAAAGATATATAAAAGATAAAACATTAACAGCAGCAACAGAACAAGCATATAAAGGCTTGATACCAATAGGAAAATTCGGTTTTGTAGTACTAAATCTTGATATGCTTCCTTCAAAAGTAGATGTAAATGTTCACCCTGCAAAATTAGAAGTAAGATTTCAAGAAGAAAATAAAGTATTCCAAGCAGTATATCATGCAATAAAAGAAACTTTATTAAAAGGAGAATTAGTAGCAGACCCAGAAAAGAACTTAAGACATGAAAATGGAGAAAAGAGAATAGAAAGAACAACAGAAAGCTTTGAAGAAAGACTAAGAAATTTAAGAGAATCTAAAAAAGAAAACCAAGGAGGACTATTTGGATTTAGAAAACAAAATGGAAAACAAATAGAAAAATATACAGATGAAGAAAGTAAAATAAAAACAAATATATTAGAAGATGTATATAACAGCAAAAATGGAAATGATGAAATAGAATATAAAGTAGGAACTAATAAAGAGGGTAAGCAAGAAAATAAAAATAATGAAAATAATAAAAATGAAACTTTGGGAACTCCAATAGATACAACAGATGTATTAGAACAATTAAAAAAGATGAGAGAAAAATTAGAAAATGAACTAAATGAAAGTAAAGCAAATAAGTTATCAGACGTAAATGTAGATTATAAGTTAGAAACAGAAAATAAAGATAATGTTGAAGATGGAAAAATAGATAAAGAAGAAAAATCTGAAAAAATTGTTTCTGAAGAAACTGATAATAAAGAAAAATTAAATAATGAAAATAAAGAAGAACAAACAGGAGAAGAAAAGAAAGCGGAAAAAGAAAAAGTAGAAGTAAGTGAAGAACAAAAAGAAAGAATAGACAAAATAAATGATGCAATAGAAAACATAGATAATAAAGAAATAAAAGAAGAATTTGGTGAAATAAAACAAAAAATGGAGGAATTAAATAATAATCCTCAAGTTGTATCAGAAGATTTCGATGAAATGTATAGAAAATTATTTGGAAGATTACCAATATCATCAGAGGCAGAAGAAAAGAAAAAAGAAGAAGACAAAAACAATGCAATTGATATTGTAAAAAATAACATATCTATGTTTGATGTAGATGAAAAATACCAAAAACCAACATATAAGTTTGTAGGAATAGTATTTAAAACATATATAATCCTAGAAATAGGAGAAGAAATGTACATATTAGACCAACATGCAGCACATGAAAGAATAATGTATGAAAAAGTAAAGAAAAATTATTATAGTGATAAATCAAAAGATTCACAATTATTGTTATTGCCAGATGTAATAACATTGACACATAAAGAAATGGATATAGCAAAAGAAAATATGGCAATGTTTGAACAAGCAGGATTTACTTTAGAAGAATTTGGTGATAACACAATAAAATTAACAGGAGTACCTACAGTATGCTTGGACTTAGACACAAAGGAATTATTCCTAGAAACTTTAGATGAAATAAATACAGTAGCAAGAACAGCAAAACAAGAAAAAGAAGAAAAATTTATAGCAACAGTAGCATGTAAAGCAGCAGTAAAAGCAAATATGGCATTAACAGAAGAAGAAGTACATAGTCTAATGGATGAATTATTGAAACTTCCAAATCCATTTACATGCCCACATGGAAGACCAACTGTTATAAAAATGACTAAATATGATATAGAAAGAAAATTTGCAAGGAAATAACAAGAAATAGAAGGAGACAAAAGAAGATGACATTTGTTATAATAATGATAATAATCTTATATTTGTTAGTTATTGCATGGAATTGGACTAGCTTAGAAGATATAGAGAAACCAAAAAAAGTATTAATAATACTTGCAGGAATAGTAGTAGTTTTTTTGATAACACAAATAGTATTTTCTATATCAAAAGATGGGGTAACATATGAAAGATTAGACATTGAAAAAAGTGTAAGACAGTTAATTGTATT
>CALXCH010000047.1 GCA_944386735.1 uncultured Clostridia bacterium | reverse complement strand
TCTGGTCTTGTATATTGTGGATATTCAAGTAATCCATTTGAAAAGCTTTCCTCTTTTATAGAATCTTTGCTTAAGACTCCTTCTACATATCTACTTACACTATCAATTAGTACCATTGCTGGAAGTTCCCCTCCTGTTAGTACATAATCACCTATAGATATTTCTTCATCCACTATTTTATCAAGAACTCTTTGGTCTATTCCTTCATAATGACCACAAAGAATTATTAAATGGTCTTCTTTAGATAACTCTACAACCTTTTTTTGGTCTAATGTTTTCCCTTGTGGTGACATATATATTACTTTTGCATTATCTTTATTATTTAAAGACTCATATGCTCTATATACTACATCTGGCATCATTACCATACCAGCTCCACCACCATATGGAGTATCATCTACTTTATTATGTTTATTTTCTGAAAAATCTCTAATATTAACTAAATTAATATCAATTTGTTTATTTTTCTTAGCTCTTCCTATTATGCTCTCATTTAAACAAGAAAACATTTCTGGGAAAAGAGTTAAAACATCAAAGTGCATTTTTATCCTCCATATTACATTAGTCCTGGAATTAGGTGAACTATCATCTTTCTTTGTTCAATATCAATTTTTTTAACTACATCTTCTATTGCTGGTAAAAGAATTTGTTTTCCTAATTCATTTTTTACAACATATATATCCGAACTTCCAGAATTAAATACATCATCTAGAATTCCTAATTTTTCACCTTCATCTGTATAGACTTCTAATCCTATCATATCTACTATATAATAAGTTCCTTCTTCTAAAGGTTCCTCCTTATCCCTATCTACTACTAAATAGTAGTTACGTAATAAGTTTGCCTCATCTAGACTTTCTACACCTTTGAATTTTATTAATACCATTTCTTTATGGTATTTAACTTCTTCTATTTCATATTCTTTTCTAGTATTTTTATTTTGGATATATACTTTTTTTAAATTGTCAAATCTTTTTTTAGTATCATCTGTAAATGGTTTTACTTTTACCATTCCTTTGACACCAAATGTATTTACGATTTGACCAATTTCAAGATACTTTGTCATATTTAAATACTCCAATTATCCTATAAATTCAACTAACACTTTTTTGTGTTCTTTTGCTGCTACTGATTTCATGACTGTACGTATAGATTTAGCAAGTCTTCCTTGTCTACCTATAACTTTACCCATGTCCTCTTTTGCTACTTTTACTTCAAATGTTGTAGTTTTTTCGCCGTCTTTTTTAGTTATTTCTACAGCATCTTTATTTTCTACTAAATTTGAAATAATAATTTTTAATGTTTCTTCCATTTTTACCTCCATTTTAATCCATTATTGGACTTTTAAAGGATTCTCTTTAAGTTAACTTGATTTTTATTATTTAACTTTTTCCATTAAGTCTTTTACTGTTGGTGTTGGTTTAGCACCATTTTTTATCCATTGTTCAAATTTTTCTTTATCTACAACTATTGTAGATGGTTCTGTCATTGGATCATATGTTCCTATTTGCTCTATTATTTTACCATCTCTTGGAGATCTTGAATCTGCAACTACTATATGATAAAATGGAGCTTTTTTCTTTCCTTGTCTTTGTAATCTGATTTTTACCATTATTTTCACCTCCGAATTAGAATTATTTATATCATATATATGTATACAATTTAACAAGTTAAATTGTATAAGTTATCCGTAGCTCATTTCATTTCGCACGGTTAACTTAATTTTAATAACTAAATTATAGCTAACTTAGAACTTTAGGTCCTTTAAACTATTTTCATCTATACCTTTCATTAATTTTCTCATACCACCTTTATTATTTTTCATCTGTTTCATCATTTTTTGTGTCATTTCAAATGATTTTATGAATTTGTTTATTTCTTGTACTGATGTACCACTTCCTTTTGCTATACGTTGTCTACGGCTACCGTTTAGAATCCTTACATCTCTTTTTTCTTCTTTTGTCATTGAGCATATAATTGCTTCTATTCTTACAAATTCCTTATCATCTATTTTTACATCTTTTAACTGATTCATTCCTGGTATTAATTTAAGTAGTGATGAAAATGAACCCATTTTCTTAATTTGTCTTATCTGTGTTAAATAATCATCTAAATCAAATTCTCTTTTTCTTAATTGCTTTTCTAATTTTTCTGCCTGTTCTTGGTCAAATGATTCTTCTGCTTTTTCTATTACTGATAAGATGTCTCCCATTCCTAAGATTCTTTGTGCCATTCTATCTGGATGGAATACTTCTATATCACTTAGTTTTTCTCCTGTTGCTGCAAATTTTATTGGTTTTCCTGTTACTTTCTTTACTGAAAGTGCTGCACCACCACGAGTATCACCATCTAATTTTGTAAGTACAACTCCATCTATTCCTACTGTATCATTAAATTTTTGTGCAACATTTACAGCATCTTGACCTGTCATACTATCTACTACAAGTAATATTTCATGTGGTTTTATTCCAGTCTTTAATCTTTTTAATTCGTCCATTAATGCTTCATCTATATGAAGACGCCCTGCTGTATCTAGTATTACAACATCATTTAGTTTTGACATTGCAACTGACATTGCTTGTCTTGCGATATGGACAACATCTTTTGATGTTTCATTGCTATATACTGGTATATTTAACTGTTTTCCAACTACTTGTAATTGCTTTATAGCTGCTGGTCTATACACATCGCATGCAACAAGTAATGGTTTTTTTCCTTGTTTTCTAAATAAATTTGCAAGTTTACCTGCTGTTGTTGTTTTACCAGAACCTTGTAGACCTACTAGCATAATTATAGTTGGTGGATTTGGACTAAAATTAACTTTGCTTTCAGTTCCACCTAATAATTCTACTAATTCATCTTTTACAATTTTTACTACTTGTTGTCCTGGTGTTAATGATTTTAATACATCTTGACCAAGTGCTTTTTCCCTAATTGATTCTATAAATTCTTTAACAATTTTATAGTTGACATCAGCTTCTAAAAGTGCAAGTTTTACCTCTCTTAACATTTCCTTTAAATCGCTATCAGTTATTCTTGCTTTTCCTCTAATTTTTCTTGTTATTTCTTGTAATCTAGAAGATAATCCTTCAAAAGCCATAATCTCAACTCCTATCAAAATTTATTTTTCTTTTTGTACTTTTATACTAAGCAGTTTAACTCTTTTTTAACATTTTCCAATACATTTGCTATTTCTTTATCTGAATAATCTTTTTGTATTTTTGTAAGCTCTGCTAAAGCTTTTTCAATTCTTTTCTCTTGTTTTAACATCCTTTTCATAAATTGTAGCTTTTCTTCGTATTCGAAAAGTTTTTTCTCCCCTTTCTTTATAATGTCTCTTACGGCTTGTCTTGTAATATTATTGTTCTCTGCTATTTCTGATAATGACAAGTCGTTATTATAGTAATCGTCTATGAATTCATATTGTTTTTTAGTTAATAACTTTCCATATAATTGACAAAGCACACTAATTTCAACATTTTTTTCCATAGCTTTCCTCTTTTCTTTTTGTAATGCTAATATACTTTACACCATTTTTTCTTATTTGTCAAGGGTTTTAAGAAAAAAAGATAGGAAAATCGCTAAAAAATTAAGCAATTTTCCTATCCAGCCCTTTACAAAGAGGCATTTGCAACAATATCCTCTAGTATGGGGATATTGTTTGGAAAGACTTTACAGTCTTGTAGCAGGCTCTTGATTTGGTCAATCGTTACCCATTCAATTTTTGAGGTCTCGCTCTTATCAAACGAATGTGGAGCCTTCTTACATTTGTCGGCTTCTACCTTAAAAACCACAACTGTATGGAAAACGATATCTCCATTAGGATACCTTGTTATATGCTTAGGTCCAGCATATACATTTACCAACTCCAGATCATCTTTGTCAGCAATATATGCTGTCTCTTGCTGAAGTTCATTCACAGCACATTCCTGATAGGTTTCACCTATCTCGATTCCACCACCTGGAAGACCATACTGGGTAAAATCTCTTCTAAGTTGAAGCAGTATTTCAAGCTGCCCATCATTAGAATTTTTCCTGTAAACAATAACTCCTGTTCCTGGAACTTGTATTGGTTTTCCACCAATAAATTGTCTTATATGAGACACATAGTTTCCAAAGTAAATGGCCCCGCCATCTTCCATAGAATAATATATGCCTTCATGACATACTGCATCTAAGGGATAAACAATAATAGCTCCTGTCTTTTCATCAATATCATATCCAGATTTCTTCCTTCCTTGATACTTGTCCCGCAGTTCAAAAACTTCAGTTCTTTCCAACATAATATACTCCTTTCACGAGCTATATTTTATATTTTACCACTTTTTTTCTAATTAGTCAAAAAAAGCATATTTAAACTATAAAAGTTTAAATATGCTTTAATTTTTTATATCGCTAGAAATATTAAATATAATACTATTACTAAAACAATTGCACCTAATGCTGCTGCTATTGTAAGTATTACTGTGGCTGCTGGACCTAATTTAGCTTTTTCTACTTTTTTCATTTTGCTTGTGTTATTTTCCTTTACCTCTTCCTTTTTTGTATCTTCCATATTTATCTTCTCCTTTGTTTTCTTATTAATTTACTCATATTTTATTATAATATCAAAAATTTGTCCATAGTTTTTTATTATTTTCTTAAAATTGCTCCGAATTTTTCTTCTAACTCTTTTGTAATTTCCTCCATTACAGGATTTATTTCTTCATCTGACAT
Source organism: uncultured Clostridia bacterium (assembly GCA_944386735.1). Taxonomy (GTDB): domain Bacteria; phylum Bacillota; class Clostridia; order TANB77; family CAG-508; genus CAG-269. Next base: position 8,959 of record CALXCH010000047.1, on the reverse strand, counting down.
ACTTTTTGTTTTATCTCTAAATATTAAACTATAAGCAATACTTTTTTTACCTTTTCCTATTTTTTCATCTCTATAAATGTCAAATAGTTTTATTCCCTCTAAACCTTTTTTACCTTTTAGTAATCTCTTAGCTTTCTTTGTAATTGCTTTTTCAATTTCTCCAACTTCTATTTCTTCATCAACGGCAATTGCGATATCTCTTTCTACAGCTGGGAATTTTGGTACTTCTTGGTACTTTTTATTTTGTTTAGAATATTTAACCACTTTTGATATATTAAGTTCTGCTAAATAACATCTTTTATTTATATCATAATTCATTAAGACTTCTGGATGTACTTCCCCTATTGTTGCAATTACATCTAAACCTACTTTTATATTAGCACATCTTCCTGGATGATATGAACCATTATTTTTTTCTTTTTCTATATCATAGTGATTTACATTTGAGCTTTCCAAGACATTTTCTATTAATCCTTTTAATGTATAGAAATCAACATCATCTCCATACATTCCTATTGTTAAAATATTTTCTTGTAATGGAATTTCACCTTTTTCTACTTCACCATTTATATTTCTATAACTTCTAGAAATATCAAATAGTTTTACATTCGGATTTTTTCTATTGTTATTTAATGCTAAAATTTGCATCATACTAGGTATTGTTGTTGGTCTCATTAACTTATAATCATCACTTAATGGATTTAATATCTCTATCGCATTGTCTACTAATTCTTTACGAATTTTTGATTTTTCTAAATCTTTTTCCCCAACAAATCCATAGGTATAAATCTCAGAAAGTCCATTATCTACTAATACATTTTCTATTTTTTGTTCTATTTTTTGTTCTTTTGTTCTTACTCCCAATGTTGCCTCTGCTTTTATTAATGTTGTTTCTAATTTATCATATCCATAATATCTTGCAATTTCTTCTGCTATATCTGCTACAAATTCTAAGTCCATTCTAAAATATGGAGCTATTGCATAGTCATTTTCTACTTTTATATCTAATTTTTCTAAGATAGAAATCATTTCTTCTTTAGAAATATTAGTTCCAAGTAAATCATTTATTCTGTCTACATCTAGTTTTATTTTATTTATTTTTTGTTTTGTTGGATATACATCAACTTTTCCAGGAACTTCTTCTCCTGCACCTAACTCTACTACTAATTCTACTGCTCTATTTATTGCACGAATTGCATTTTCTGATGATAATCCTTTTTCATATCTAGAAGAAGCTTCTGTTCTTAATCCTACTTTCTTTGCTGTTTTTCTTACACTTCCTCCATAAAATACTGCTGATTCAAATACAACTGTTTTTGTATCATCTTCTATTTCTGAATTTTCTCCACCCATTACACCTGCTATTGCAACTGGCTTTTTCTCATCTGCTATAACTAGATTATCTGCATTTAATTCTCTTTCTACTCCATCTAATGTTGTAATTTTTTCGCCATTTTTTGCTCTTCTTACTGTTATATGTTTTCCTTCGATAGAATTAATATCAAACGCATGCATAGGTTGACCAAGTTCTAACATTACATAATTAGTTATATCTACTATATTATTAATACTTCTTACACCACAAGCTTTTAACCTTCTTTGCATCCATTCTGGTGATGGTCCAATTTTAACATTTTTAACTACTCTTGCTATATATCTATAGCATAAATCTGGTGCTGTAATATCTACTTTTAATCCTTCTATTTCTTTCTTATTTTCTACTTCTAATTCATCTAAATTCTTTCTTGGATTTTTAAATTCTTTACCTAATGATGCTGCTGTTTCTCTTCCTAATCCTTCTATAGATAAACAATCTGGTCTATTGGGTGTTATTTCAAAATCGATTATATCTTCTCTTAAATTTAATACATCTACAATGTCTTTTCCTAAATCTTTTTCATAAGATGCAGGAAGTATCATTATTCCATCTTCTATTTGATCTGGGTAATCTTTTATATCTAATCCAAGTTCTCCAACAGAACACATCATTCCACAAGAGTCTACTCCTCTTAATGGACTTTTTACTATCTTCTTTCCTCCTGGAAGTTCTGCTCCATCTTTTGCAATTGGTATAATGTCATTTTCTTTAATATTTTTAGCTCCTGTTACTATTTGTACTTCTTCAGTTCCTATATCTACTCTAGTTACAACTAATTTATCTGCATTTGGATGTTTTTTTATTTCTAATATTTTTCCAACTACAACATTTTTTATATCATTTCCTTTTTCTATAATTTCTTCTACTTTCGAACCTGTCATTGTAAGGATGTCTCCTAATTTTATAGTATCAACATCTATATCACTATATTCTTTTAACCATTCCACACTTGCTTTCATTTATTTTCTTCCTTTCTTTTCTATCTTTCATCTTCATGATAACTATATCTATGCTTATAATCTGGATTCTCATTATATTCTATAGGATTTGGTGTATATCCTGCTTTCAATCCACTAGTAAATGTATCTCTTTGTCTTATTCTTTCTTTATATCTATCTATATGTTCTCTTGCTGCTTTATCTGGAATTACCTTAAACCCATTTTCTTCTTGTACTACTGAATATCCCTCATATTTCTTTACCTTATCCATTGCTTCTGCCAATGTATATATTTTATTTTTCTTTGGTTTTTTACTTAAAATCCCCACTATTTAACACTCCTTTTAAATATCAAATTTTTGACCATTTATCCTCTATTATTATAATTACTTGACTAATCTTAGCCTAAAATTGTTTTAAAAATCTTACATCATTTTCAAAAAGTAATCTCATATCCTCTATTCCAAATTTTGCCATTGCAATTCTTTCTACACCAAATCCAAATGCAAAACCTGTATATTCATCTGGATCTATTCCACAATATTTAAATACATTTGGATGAACCATTCCACAACCTAAAAGTTCTATCCAACCTTCTCCTTTACAAACTTTGCAACCTTTTCCACCACATACAAAGCATGAAACATCAGCTTCTGCACTTGGTTCTGTAAATGGGAAATGATGTGGTCTAAAACGTATTTTAGTATTTTCTCCTAAACATTTTTTAGCAAACATCTCTAATGTTCCTTTTAAATCTGTCATTGAGATATGTTTATCTACAACTAATCCTTCTATTTGATGGAATACTGGTGAATGTGTTGCGTCAACACTATCTGAACGATAAACTGCACCAGGACATATTATTTTTATTGGTGGTTTCTTTTCCTCCATTACTCTTGCTTGTACTGGTGATGTTTGACTTCTTAATAATATATCATCATTAATATAGAATGTATCTTGTATATCTCTTGCTGGATGGTCTGGCGGCGTATTTAATTTATCAAAGTTATATGTTGCTTTCTCTACCTCTGGTCCATCTGCAATTTCATATCCCATTCCTAAAAAGATTTCTTCTACTTCTTCTATTACTTGTGTTATTGGATGTAATGAACCTAAAGCTATTTTTTTACTTGGTTCTGTAACATCTATATTTTCTGTTTCTAGTTTTCTTTGTAGTTCTTCAGATTTTAATTCTTTTTCTTTTTGCTCCAATAAATTATTTAATTCGTCCCTTACTTCATTTACTAAGCTTCCTATTACTGGTCTTTCTTCTGGACTTAATTTTCCCATTCCTCTTAAAACTAAAGTTAATTCACCTTTTTTACCTAGATACTTTACTCTTACATCATTTAAAGTTTTTAGGTCTTTACAACTTTCCATTTCTTTTATGGAATTTTCTTTGATTTTTGCAATTTCTTCTTTCATGTTTTCTTTCTCCTTTTTTATTATTTATATATTTTAATATGGTTTATATGTTTTTGTTTCTTTATACTCACCATATTTGTTACCTGAATATTTTTCCATTCTTTTCCTTATTTTGACTTGTTTTCTTTCTTCTCTTGATTTTCTATCAAAAGAAAAACTTTTTTCTTGTAATAACTTTGTTTCTTTTTTCTTCTTTCTATGTTTTATTTTTATAAATATTTTATGGAATATGTTGTTACTAACTTTAAAATAATATGTAACTACATAAACGCCAAATTCATTTAAATTAATATCTATATCTATTATTTTTTTAGCATATTCTTTTTTTGTTTCTTCTATTGCTTGTAATATTTCTTGATTACTATAGCTACTCGCATCAAAATAATTTTCTACAATCCTTTGCTCAAACATTTAATCACATCCTTATTAATTTTAATTAAAATTAACATCAAAAAAACCATTTCTCCTACTTTTTAGGACGAAATGGTATAATCTTCCGTGGTACCACCTAAATTTATTAGCATATAACTAACCTCATTATAGTTTTAACGGTGCAACCGCTTTTCCCTACTATTATTTCAAAAAAAGACCTAAAAAGTGAAATTTCTATATATTTCATGCTAAATGGCTTACAGCCTATGGCCATTTTTCTCTGTTGCATTTTTTTAATATATATACTTTGCTTTTTACTTGGTTTTCTCTATTTCTCATACTTTTATATTTTACCATAATTTTCATAGTAATTCAAGATTTTTGTAAAAAAATATACACAAAGCCAAAAACTTTGTGTATTTTTCATTAATTTTAAGTGTTTTTTATTGCAAGTATTGCAAATCTTCCATTCTTTTTAGAATATTCACAAGTTGATAATGTTAAAAGTTTTTCTCTATGATCTATTTTTGTATCTATCTCATATAAAGAATCTTTCTTACAATTTTCTATATAATTATAATATTCTTCATCATTATCAAAATCGACATAATTATAATACAAGAAATCATTTTCCGAATTTTCTTGATAAGCTTGACCTTTAAATACTGCTATTATTTTATATGTTGCATCTTCCTTTGTTGTTGTTAAATTTATTTCTGGATGGCTCTCATAATAACTCTTATCCTCATATGCTAATAAGTCATCAAACATTAGTCCATTATTATTGTTATGTCCATATATTAAAAAGTTATCACTTGGTCTTTCAAAACTATATCTACAATCTAAAAATATTGAACCATTTGAATTATATTCTTTTTTATAATTTCTAGTTAAATAATATTCATTATTATCTGCTTGTAATACTGGATAATTAATTTGCGTACCTTTTATATTAAGCCAAGCTACTATTTCTTGATTTTGTTCTTGCACCTTTTTTAATTGTTCTATTTTTGGATTAATATTTTCAGTTTGTTCTTCATTTCCAGTATTTTCTGTATCATCTTGTACTTCCATAACTTTTCTTATTTCTTCTATATCTGATTTTGTTTTCTGAACATTTATAAAATAATTTACTATATAAGCACAAGAAATTAGAAAAACTATTATACATATAATATAAATAATATTTATAATTTTCTTCTTCATATATTCCACCTAAATACAAAATTTATTAGTATTTGTTCATTTTTTTATTTTATAGTAAAATGGAGAACGCAATTAACTACGTTCTTCCATTTTGTTTATTATTCTTTATCTCTATTATTTTTCTTTATAACAACAATTCCAATAGCTGATATTATAGCTGTAATTATAAAGCTTCCTAAGAAATTCTCATTACCTGTTTTTGGTGTATTAAATAAATCTTTCTTAGTTGCCATTGGCCATTCTCCGAAATAACTTAATACTTCTGGTCTTTCTGGCTCAACTAGTTTATTTGTAATGTCATAACCATCTATTGTAGTTGTATAATTATTTACAGTATCTTCAGTAATAGTATAAACTATTTCTTTACCATCTTTATCATATTTTGGTATATCTGTAAATTCATATGTCCAACTATTACCTTCTCCTGTTACTACTTTACTGTCTATCTTATCTCCATTTGAAAATAAGTTTACTGTTATACTTTCTGGTCTTAATTCCCAAATATCATCATTATCATCCCAAGTTTTTGTTCCTGAAACTTTTGTTGTTATTAATGCATTTGTGATATTTGTTCCAGAAATACTTGTCTCATATCCTGTTACTTCATTTTCTGTTAATGTGTAAACATATTCATTTCCTTCTGCATCATATTTTGGTAAACCATCAAATTCATATGTCCAACCAGTTTCTGCTGTTACTTCTTGACTTCCAAATGGTTCTCCATCCCTAAATAAGTTTACAGTTATGCTATCTGGTCTTGTGTTATATTTATTATTAGAGTCAATCCATGTTTTTGTTCCAGTAACATCTATTGTTACTATTTTATTTGTAATATTTGTTCCATTAACTTCTGCTTCATATCCATTTACAGGATTTTCTGTTACTGTGTAAACAAATTCTTTTCCATCCACATCATATTTTGGTAAGTTTGTAAATTCATATGACCAATCACTATCTTCTGTTACTGTTTGACTATCAATTTGTTCTCCATTTCTTAATAGGTTTACAGTAATAGTATCTGGTCTTAGGTTCCAGTAATTATCATTATCTTCCCATGTCTTTGTTCCAGTAACATTTGTTGTTATTAATGTATTTGTAATATTTGTTCCTGAAGCTTCTGCTTCATATCCGTTTACAGTATTTTCTGATACTGTATATGTATATTCTTGTCCTTGTGCATCATATTTTGGTAAGCCGTCAAATTCATATGTCCAACCAGTTTCTGCTGTTACAGTTTGACTTTCAAATTGCTCTCCATTTCTTAGTAAATTAACTGTAATACTTTCTGGTCTTAATCCCCAAGCATCATTGTTATCTTCCCAAGTTTTTGCTCCAGTAACATTTGTTGTTATTAATGTATTTGTTACATTCATTCCATCAATTGCTGTTTCATATCCATTTACATTATCTTCTCTTACTGTATAATTAAAAGTTCTTCCCATTGCATCATATTCTGGTAAATTTGTAAATGTATATGCCCAATTATCTGCTGCTGTAACAGTCTTACTTTCTACAAATTTTCCACTTCTAAATAAGCTAATAGTTATACTTTGTGGTCTTGTGCTATATTTATTATCTTGGTCATTCCATGTTTTTGATCCACTAAGACTTATCGTTTTTACTGAATTTGTTATATACATTCCATCATATGATGGTGTATATCCTATTAATTCTCCCTCAGTTACAGTATAAACAGATTCTGAACCATCTTTATTATATTTTGGTAAGTTTGTAAATTCATACATCCAACCAGATTCTGCTGTTACTGTCTTACTATCAACTTCTGTTCCATTTCTTAATAAGTTTACAGTAATACTTGTTGGTCTTGTTCCATCTACATTACCATTATCAAGCCAAGTTTTTACTCCTCTAACACTTGTTGTTTCTAATGTATTTGTAATAGTATTTCCACTAACTTGTGTATCATATCCAGTAACTCCATTTTCTGTTACTGTATATTCATATTCATTACCTTCTGCATCAACTTTTGGTAAGTTTGTAAATGTATATGACCAATTTCCACTAGCATCTGGTTTTACTTCTTGGCTAGCAATTTGTTCTCCATCTTTATATAGATTTACCGTAATACTATCTGGTCTTGTATCAAATTTATTATTTTGATCATCCCATGTTTTTGTTACAGTAACTTCTGTTGTTTCTAATGTATTTATTATATTGTTTTCAACAACTTGCGCAATATATCCAGTTACAGGTTCTTCTTCTACTGTATAAGCATATTCATTTCCTTCTGCATCATATTTTGGTAAGCCATTAAACATATATGACCAATTATTTTGTGCTGAAACAATCTTACTATCAATTTCTGTTCCATCTCTTAATAATTTTACTGTAATACTTTCTGGTCTCAATCCCCAATAGTTGTTATTATCATTCCATGTTTTTGTTCCAACAACATCTGTTGTTATTAATGTATTTGTTACATTTGTTCCTATAACTCTTTCTTCATATCCATTTACTGCATTTTCTGTTATTGTATAAGCATATTCATTTCCTTCTGCATCATATTTTGGTAAGTTTGTAAATGTATATTCCCAACCAGTTTCTTCTGTTACAGTTCTGCTATCTATTTGCACTCCATTTTTTAATAAGTTTACTGTAACACTTTCTGGTCTTAATCCAGAAGCATTATCATTATCTACCCATGTTTTTGTTCCTGAAATTTCTGTTGTTATTAATTTATTTGTTATATCCATTCCAGAAACTTCTGCTTCATATCCATTTACAGAATTTTCTGTTACTTCATATTGTGCAAGTGTTTTTCCATCAGCTTCATATTTTGGTAAACCTGTAAATGTATATGTCCAATTTCCATCACTATTTACTCTTACTTCTTGACTTTGTAATACATTAGTTGTTCCTTTTTTAACAACATTTACAGTAATAGTTTCTGGTCTTATGTTCCAATAGTTATCACTATCTTCCCATGTCTTTGTTCCTGAAACTTCTGTTGTTTCTAATGTATTTGTTATATTCATTCCACTAATTTCTGTAGTATATCCATTTACAGAACTTTCTGTTATTGTATAAACAAATTTATTTCCATTTGCATCATATTCTGGTAAGTTAGTAAATTCATATGTCCATCCACTTTCTGCTGTTACTTCTTTACTTTCTACTATACTTCCATTTCTAAATAATGTTACAGTTATACTTTCTGGTCTTGTACTATATCTATTATTCTCGTCATTCCATGTTTTCGTTCCACTAAGATTTATTGTATTTATTGAGTTTGTTATATCCGTTCCAGAATATGTTGGTGTATAACCTTCTAATGAATCCTCACTTACAGTATAAACAATTTCTGAACCATCTTTATTATATTTTGGTAAGTTAGTAAATTCATACATCCAACCAGATTTTGCTGTTACTGTCTTACTATCAATTTTTGTTCCATCTCTTAGTAAGTTTACTCTAATACTTTCTGGTCTTGTTCCATCTACATTACCATTATCAAACCATGTTTTTAATCCACTAACTTTTGTTGTTATTAATTTGTTCGTTATATTTGTTTCAGAAATACTTGTTTCATATCCGTTTACTGCATTTTCTGTTACTGTATAAGAATATTCATTTCCATCTTTATCATATTTTGGTAAGTTAGTAAATGTATATGACCAAT
>CALXCH010000046.1 GCA_944386735.1 uncultured Clostridia bacterium | reverse complement strand
GAAAATGTAGAAGATGGAGAATACTTAAAAAATCAAGATGGTTCATATGCAAGAGAACCAGTAGTAGATACATCATTGTTAAATACAATTGGAAGTAATGGAAGTAAAATAACAACAGCAATATATAATCATACAAAAGAACCTGTGACAGTAAGAAAAAATGATTATGTTATATATATGCTAAGAGTATATAATGAAGGAGATATATCAGGTTATGCAGCAGAAATAAAAGATCACTTACCACCATATTTAGAGTTTGTAGATGGAGAATTTAATAAACAGTATGGTTGGGAAGTATCAGAAGACGGAAGGCTAGTTACAACAAATTATCTAAATAACAATCTATTAAATGCAGCAGAAAAAACAGATAATGGATATAACTTGTCATATGCAGATGTACCAATAATGTGTAGAGTAACAGATAGTGCAATAGCTGGTGAAAACATAACAAATATAGCAGATATAACAGAATACCAAGATGAAGAAAAACAACCAGTAGAAGATAGAGACTCAGAAGAAGATAATGTAAAACTACCAGAAGATAAGGACTTACCAAATTATAAAGATGAAGAAACTGGAGAATATGTACCAGGACAAGAAGATGACGACGACTTTGAAAAAGTAGTAGTAGAAGAAGATAAATACTTTGATCTATCTTTAAGAAAATTTATAATTGCAGTAAGTAGTGACGAAAATGTAGAAGATGGAGAATACTTAAAAAATCAAGATGGTTCATATGCAAGAGAACCAGTAGTAGATACATCATTGTTAAATACAATTGGAAGTAATGGAAGTAAAATAACAACAGCAATATATAATCATACAAAAGAACCTGTGACAGTAAGAAAAAATGATTATGTTATATATATGCTAAGAGTATATAATGAAGGAGATATATCAGGTTATGCAGCAGAAATAAAAGATCACTTACCACCATATTTAGAGTTTGTAGATGGAGAATTTAATAAACAGTATGGTTGGGAAGTATCAGAAGACGGAAGGCTAGTTACAACAAATTATCTAAATAACAATCTATTAAATGCAGCAGAAAAAACAGATAATGGATATAACTTGTCATATGCAGATGTACCAATAATGTGTAGAGTAACAGATAGTGCAATAGCTGGTGAAAACATAACAAATATAGCAGATATAACAGAATACCAAGATGAAGAAAAACAACCAGTAGAAGATAGAGACTCAGAAGAAGATAATGTAAAACTACCAGAAGATAAGGACTTACCAAATTATAAAGATGAAGAAACTGGAGAATATGTACCAGGACAAGAAGATGATGATGACTTCGAGAAGGTTGTAGTAGAAGAAGATAAATGTTTTGACTTAGCATTAAGAAAATTCATAACAAAAGTAGAAGATAAAGATATAACAAGTAGAATACCACAAGTAAGTTATGATGAAGAAACAGGAAAAATAACATATAATCATACAAAAGATCCAGTACTAGTTGTAAATGGTAATATAGTTACATATACAATAAGAGTATATAATGAAGGAGACATCAATGGGTATGCAAATGTAATTTCAGATGATATTCCAGATGGACTAGAATTTTTACCAGATAATGAAACTAATATTGATTATAGATGGGTAATGTATGATGCAAATGGCAATGTAACTGAAAATGTAAATGATGCAGTAAGTGTAAGAACAGATTATTTATCTAAAGAACAAGAAAAAAATCCAGGTGACAACTTACTTACAGCATTTGATCCAAATGCAGAAATAAGTGAGACAAACCCATCATATAAAGAAGTAAAAATAGCATTTAGGGTAATAGAACCAAATGAGTCAGACAGAATATTAGTAAACTCAGCACAAATATCAGATGATAGTGATGAGGATGGAAATGAAGTTGAAGATAAAGATTCTGTACCAGAAGAATGGAATGATGGAGAAGATGATCAAGATAGAGAATATGTTAAATTAGTATATTTTGATTTATCTTTAAGAAAATGGGTAACACAAGCAATAGTAATTGATAAAGATGGACAAAAAATAACAGAAACAGGGCATCAGCCATATGATGACCCAGAACAAATAGTAAAAGTAGAGCTATATAGGAAAAATGTAAATAATGTAACAGTAAAATTTAGATATAAAATCCGTGTAACAAACGAAGGTGAAATTGCAGGATATGCAAAAGAGATAACAGATTACGTACCAGATGGTTTAAGATTTTTACCAGAAGATAATCCAGGATGGACAGATGAAGGAAATAATGTAATTTCAACTAGATTACTAGAAAATACATTATTACAACCAGGAGAATATGCAGAAGTAGAAGTAGTGTTAACATGGATAAATAGTACAGATAACATGGGAGAAAAAGTAAATACAGCTGAAATATCAGAAGACTATAATGAATATGGAGCACCAGATAGAGATTCAACACCAGATAATAAGAAAAAAGGAGAAGATGATATAGACGATGCACCAGTAATGTTATCAGTATCAACAGGTCAAGTAAGAATATACTTTACATTAGGATTCGTAGTATTAATTACAGTTGCAGGTGGTGTATTCTTAATTAAAAAAATTGTACTATAATTAATTAAAAGGGATAACTTTTAGTGGTTATCTCTTTTGATTTATGGTATAATTTATGTGAAAAATGAACGGATTGGATATATATATGATGGAATACATGGAGTAGGAAAAGATTATTTCTTAAGAAAAATTGAGGATAAAATAGGATTAAAATCCTATTCGGCAAGTGAATTAATAAGGAAATATGGAAATGTTAATTTAGAAAAAGATAAGAAAACTAAAGATATAAGTGGAAATCAAGAGTATTTATTATAAGCAATAAAAAATGGAAACTTACCAAAAGAATATATTTTAAACGGATGTTTTTGTCTGCTAAATAGTAAAGGAATTCCAGAAAGGATTCTAATAGAAACTTTTTTTGAACTAAATCTAAGCAAAATAATAGTCTTAAAACAAAGACCAGAGATAACTGTAGGAAGAAGAATAATTAGAGATTTAGAAGAAGTTTCAGTAGAAGAAACAAGAGCTTTTCAAAATGAAGAAATTAATTATGAAAAAGAAGTTGCAAAAAAATTAGATGTTCCAATAGCTGTTTTAGACTCAGCAAAAGAAATAGAAAAGGCAATAGACTTTATTTCTCTTGAAGGAAATAAAATAAAAAGACAAATGGAACTTTAAAATAAAAATAATGTAGTTATTTTATTTTTTCGGTTGCTAAATTAATAAATTTGTTGTAAAATATTAAATGTTAGAAGGAGAGAATAATGAGCGGAGATTTGGAAAAACTAGTAAGAGAAGTAGAAGAAGAAATAAAGCCACAATTCCAAAAATTGGACAGAATTTGTGAAATAAATAGTAAAAAAGTATTAGATGCATTTCAAGAATGTGATCTTCAAGAAAGTCATTTATATTCATCTACAGGATATGGTATTGATGAACCAGGAAGAAATAAAATAGAAGAAATATATGCAAAAATATTTAAAGCAGAAGATGCACTAGTTAGAACACAATTAATTTCAGGAACACATGCTTTAACAGTTACACTATTTGGTTTATTAAGACCAGGTGATACAATGCTTAGTATTACAGGAGCGCCATATGATACACTTCAAACTGTAATAGGACTAGGGGAAGATGTAAGTAAAAGTTCTTTAAAAGCATTTGATATTAGTTATGAGCAAATAGAGTTAGTAAATAATGATTTTGATATAGATAAAATAAAAGAAAGACTTGCTAAAAAAGATATAAAATTAGTAGAAATACAAAAGTCTAGAGGATATTCAACCAGGGAAAGTCTTACCATAGAAAAAATAGAAAGAGCAATAAAAGCAATTAGAGAAGTAAATAAAGATGTAATAATTATGGTAGATAATTGCTATGGAGAGTTTGTAGAAGAAAAAGAACCAATAGAAATTGGAGCAGATATAGCTGTTCGGTTCTTTAATGAAAAACTTAGGAGCAGGAATTGCAACTTCAGGAGCATATATAGTAGGAAGAAAAGATTTGATAGAACTTTGTGCTGAAAGATTAACAGCACCAGGAATTGGTAAAGAAATAGGACCATCATTAAATCAAAATACATTATTATTAAAAGGACTATTTTTTGCACCATCAGTTGTAAGAAGTAGTATGAAAACTGCAATTTTTGCAAGTAGGATGTTAGAAAGATTAGGATATAAAGTAGAGCCTAAATATAATGATAAAAGAGGAGACATTGTACAAACATTAAGCTTGGGTACAGAAGAAAACTTAGTTAAATTCTGTCAAGGAATACAAAAAGGTTCACCAATTGATTCTAATGTTTTACCATATCCAGGAGATATGGGAGGATATGAAGATAAAGTAATTATGGCAGCTGGAACATTTACACAAGGTTCAACAATTGAACTTAGTTGTGATGGACCAATAAGGGCACCTTATATTGCATATATGCAAGGGGGACTTACATACGAATACGGTAAGCTTGGAATATTAAAAGCTATCGAATTTATGCAAAAGAAATAAAAGAAAGGAAGAGAGAGAATGGTTGTTGTAGTAGTATTATTAGTTTTAATTGTTTTAGTAACATTAATATTGATATTCGGAGGGAGAGAACAGAGATTAGAAAATAAGAGAATGGAGAAACAAAGAAAAGAAGCTCAGAAAAAGGCCAAGCAAAAAATGAAAGAACAAAGAGATAGTATGAAGCAAACAAGACAAGAATATAAAGATTTATTTAAAGAGATTCAAGGAACAGGAACTTCTGAAGAAGATGGTGATGAAGACGACGAAGAAGATTACTATGATGACGAAGATGACGATTATGATGATGGACAAAACGAAGAAAAGGTTTTAGAAGATTTAGAGGAAGAAGATACACCTAAACAAAATATAGCTCATATTACAGATGAAACAAAAAATGAAGAAGAAGCAGATGACGAGGAAGACGACGAAGAGGATTACTATAATGATGAAGATGAAGAACAAGACGATGTCCAAGAAGATGAAGAGCCTGTTAAAGAAGAAGTAAAAGAAAATGAAAAAGAAGAAACAACTACTAATGGTTCAGGAGTAGAATGGTTTATTCCAGAAATAGAAGATGAAAATGATGAATCAGAAAAAGAAGAAAGAGCAGAGGATGTAAAAGGAGAGCCAAAACAAGATACAGAAGAATTAGGAGAAGGAGATGTAGTTGCACAAGATTATGTCAATTATCAGTTAGATAAATATATACAAGAAGCACAATCAAAGAATATTGGATATATAAACGGAGATGATCCGGAAGAACCTGAAGAAAAAGAAGAAGTTGTAGAGGAAAAATCTAAGAAAACAGGGGCAAGAAAAACGACAACTGAGAAATCTACTACAGCAACAAAATCTGCTGCTAAAAAAACAACAAAGAAAGCTTCTACAGGAACTAAGAAAACAACAACTAAGAAAAGCACTGCTACAAAGAGCACAGCAAAGAAAACAACATCAGAAACAGAAGATAAACCAAAATCAACAAAGAAAACAGGAACAAGAAAAACAACCACAAAGAAATCTACTAAAAAAGAGGATTAAAAACGAGGTAATTTATGAAAGTAGTAGTAATTGGCGGAGGACCAGCTGGAATGATGGCTGCAATAACAGCTAGCCAAAAAGGTGATAAAGTAATTTTAATTGAAAAAATGAAATCATTAGGAAGAAAACTATTGATAACAGGGAAAGGAAGATGTAATATAACATCTTCTTTACCAATTGAGGACTTTATAAAAAATACACCAGGAAATGGAAAGTTTTTATATAGTTGTTATCAAAGTTTTACAAATAAAGATATAATAAAATTTTTAAAAGAAGAAGGATTAGAAGTAAAAGAAGAAAGAGGAAATCGTCTATTTCCCGTAACAGATCATTCACAAGATGTATTAAATTGTTTTATTAAAAGATTAAAGAAAAATAATGTAGAAATACATTATAACGAAAAGGTAGAAGAAATTTTATATGAAGAAAGTGAAGAAGGAAAAGTAGTTAAAGGAGTTAAGACAGAAAAACAAAATATTTTAGCAGATAAAGTTATTTTAGCAGCAGGAGGAAAAAGTTATCCATTAACTGGTTCAACAGGAGATGGATATAAGTTGGCTGAGAAATTAGGGCATACTATAAAAGAGGTAAAACCATCACTTGTGCCTCTTGAAATATATGAAAAAGAGGTATGTAAAGAACTTCAAGGATTAAGTTTAAGAAATGTATCAATAAAAATTATAGATATTGAAAAAAATAAAACTATATATGAAGATTTCGGTGAAATGTTATTTACACATTTTGGAGTATCTGGCCCAATTATCTTGAGTAGCTCAGCTCATCTGGTTAGATATAAAAATATAGATGAAAAATATAAAAGCAAAAAGATTAAACTTATAATAGATTTTAAACCTGCTTTAATAGAACAAAAACTTGAAGCAAGAATCTTAAGAGATTTTGATGAATTTAAAAATAAAGAATATAAAAATAGTTTAGATAAATTGTTACCTCAAAAATTAATACCAGTAATTATAAACATAAGTAAAATAGAACCTACTAAAAAAGTAAATGAGATAACAAAAGAAGAGAGAAGAAATTTAATACACTTATTAAAAAATTTTACTTTAGAAATAAAAGGCTTAAGGCCAATAGAAGAGGCTATTATTACAAGTGGAGGAATAAGTGTAAAAGAAATAAATCCTAAAACTATGGAGTCTAAAATAGTTAAGAATTTATATTTTGCAGGTGAGATAATTGATGTAGATAGCTACACAGGTGGTTTTAATTTACAAATTGCATATTCAACAGGATATGTTGCAGGATTGTCTTAAATGACAATCCTTTTAAGTAAGGAGGAAAAATGGACGAATTTATAACTATAGAAAAAGATGTTGTTTCAGAATTTGTAGAAAAAAAATCTAAGTTTATTGGTAATTTATTTTATGTAGAAAATACAAAAGAAGCAGAAGAAATAATCAAAAAAACTAGGAAAAAATATTTTGATGCTAGGCATAATTGTATTGCATATAGAGTAATGGAAGATGAAAAAATAGTAGAAAGATTTAGTGATGATGGAGAACCATCTGGTACAGCAGGAGCACCAATGCTTAATATTTTACAAAAAAATAATTTAGTTAACGTGTTAATAGTTGTAACTAGATATTTTGGTGGAATACTACTTGGAACTGGAGGTTTAGTTAGAGCATACCAAAATAGTTTATTGCTTGCAATTGAAAAGGCTAATAAAGTAACAAAATGTTTAGGAGAGGTTTTAGAAGTAACTTTAGAATATAGTGATTTTGAGAATTTTAAGTATTATTGTAAAAATAATAAGATAAATATAGTAGATGCAACTTATCAAGAAAATATTGTTTGTAAAATAGAGTTAGAAGAAGATAAAAAAGAAAAACTAATGAATGATTTTGAAACAAAAAATATAAAATTAACTAATATTAAAGAATTATATAAAAAATATATAACGAAAAGTATATAAAAATGAAGGTTTTACAAAATAAATGGAAAAAATTTCCAAAAAGCTATTGTAAATTTCTTCCAAAAGTAATATAATCAAATTGTAAAAATTTTACAGTAATTATTTTAAAGTTTTAATAGCAATTATTTTTACAGTAATTATTTTAGGAGGGAAAGTATGAAAGAAAAAATTTCTGTTTTGATTGCAGATGACAATCAAGATTTCAGTCATACATTATCAAGTTACATAAACTCTCAAGACGATATGGAGATAATAGGGATGGCAAAGGATGGAAATGAGGCAGTAGAAATGATAGCAAATGTAGAACCAGATGTTGTTTTATTAGATGTAATAATGCCACATTTAGATGGATTAGGTGTTTTAGAAAGAATAAATGCAATGAGCAATACTAAAAAACCAATTTGTATTATGTTATCAGCTGTAGGACAAGACAAAATAACACAAAAAGCAATTATGCTAGGAGCTGAATATTATGTTGTAAAACCATTTGATATTGAGCTTTTGATTAAAAGAATTAGAGAAATCAAATTTTTTAAACCAAATCGAGAAGAAAATAATTTTATTTCTAAAGATACTAGACAGCCTTATATTGATATTTCAAGAAATAACGGAAATAAAGAGGACAATTTAGAAGCGCTAGTTACAAATATTATTCATGAAGTCGGTGTTCCAGCACATATTAAAGGTTACCAATATTTAAGAGAAGCTATAATTATGGTCGTAAACGATATTGATGTTATAAATCAAATAACTAAAAGTTTATATCCTAAAATTGCAATTAAATTCAATACTACACCATCAAGAGTAGAAAGAGCAATAAGACATGCAATTGAAGTAGCATGGGGAAGAGGAGAGCAAAAAACAGTTGAGAAGATCTTTGGCTACACTATTTCAGCTGCAAAGGGAAAGCCAACAAACAGCGAATTTATAGCAATGATAGCTGATAAATTACGCTTAGAATTAAAGAGTGCATAAGATTTTAGCAAACCTTAGAAGCATAAGAAATACAAGACTGGAAAAAATAACCACTAAACCTATAAACTCTATGAAAATACATATAGAATTTGTAAAAAATTCGCATACAAACCTATAAATATAAATAGAAAAAAGCGATAAACTTTTCCTATTTATTGGGTTATTGTTTAAATTATTTATAAACAATAATTCGGTAGAAAGGAGAGGTTTTTTTTATGTTACAAATTGATTATGATATTGATGATTTTTTAACTTATTGTGAGGTGAAAAATTTATCAATAAAAACAATAGCTAGTTATGAACAGACACTTAGACTATTCGCGCAGTATTTAAAACAAGAGTTTAAAATAGAAGAGGCAGGACAAGTCAAAGAGATACATATAAGGGAATATATGAAATATTTACAAGAGAGAGGAAAATATACAGTAGTTGCAAATGAGAATACGAGAAAAGCGAATTTTCCAGAAAATAGACTTGATTATCAAAAAGAAATAAGTAAAACGACAATAAATAACTATATTAGAAATATCAAAGTATTTTTCAATTATATGTATGATAATAGATATATAAGCAATAACCCAATAAGAAGAGTAAAACAATTAAAAAATGCAAGAAAAGTTGTGGGGTATATAGAAGATAACGATATGAATAAATTGTTAAAATGTTTTGATTTGTCAAAGTTTCACGAATATAGAGATTATATAATAGCACAGTTAATTTTTGATACTGGAATGAGAATAGGAGAAACTCTTTTGATAAAAGAGGAATACATTGATTTTGTAAGAAGAACAATATTATTACCAGCAGAAATAACAAAAGGTAAGAAAGATAGATATGTATTTTTTTCGGCGGAAATGCTAAAAGAACTAAAAAGGTGGTTACAATACAAAGACAGATATAAACAATGTGAATATGTATTTTGCACTACAAAAGGAACAGTATTAAAAGTTAGCAATTATGAAACAAATTTTAAGAAATACGGCAATAGAATAGGAAAAGAAGAGATACACCCTCACATGCTTAGAAATAACTTTGCAAAACGATTTTTAATGAGTGGTGGAGATATATACACATTATCAAAGATTTTAGGTCATTCAAGTGTAACAGTAACAGAAGAGGCATATTTAGATTTACAAAACGAAGATTTAAGAACAAAATATCAAAAATATTCTCCATTATTAAATTTGAAAAGAGTATAAAAAAAGGAGTGGGGAAAAATGACAATAATGGATAGAAAAATAAATGAATTAATGAAAATACTAGAAAAAGAAAATTGGAAAGTAATAGAAATAGAAACAGTTGGTGGCGCAGTTAGTGTGAAATTTGTATTACATAAGCCAAAATATAAATTTCTAAAAACAACAGAAATGATACAATTTTATGATAGAATAACGGACAAGAAAATTTTAATTGATATTTATTGTGCGACAGAAATTGTGATAAATGAAGAAAAGCAAGAGTACGAAATAGAACTATACCACGAGGAATATGTTAAAATGAAAATGTATTAAAAATAAAAAGAAAGGCGGAAAAATTATGAAAAGAGTAAAAGAAAAGGAATTACAAAGATATATACAAAAATTCAATAGTAAAAATATTATACTTAATTTAGGTGGTGTTATAAATGCAAAAATACAAATGGAAAAGGTAAAAAGCAATTATAATATAAGGAATGGTATTATAAGTTTTAGTGATATAAAATCAAATATTAAAATTGATACAAGTACAGTCTATAAAATGCAGGTAAGTGAAAATGGAACAATATTTGAGATATACTTAGATAATGGGCTAGATTTAAGAATAGAAAAATAATAAGATATAAAGTGCGCGAAAAGTCGAATATTTGATTTTTTTCGCGCGTTTCTTTATTCTTTTGGGTAAGTGTTACAAATATTACTTGCTCCTGTAATATAGTTCATATCTACATCATAAAGTCGCGCCAATTTTATTAGACTATCAATAGGAATACGAGTATAACCTAATTCATAATCACTATATGTCTTTTGACATATACATAAAAAACTAGCGACTTGTTGTTGAGTGTATAGGTTATTAAGCCTAAGCCTTCTAATAATATTATTCCAAATCATAATTCCATTCCTTTACTATAAATTAAAGATAGGCGATTTTTACCTATCCTATAAGTTTAGTTGTTATTTAAAGGTTTAAAAGTCATTTCACCTATTGAAGTTCCTTGAATATTTGCATTGCCTTTTCCACCTCTTGAGCGTCTTGGTTTTTTAATATCGTTTTTATTTACAATAACTTTTGAACATTCATTGATAATTTTTTCAAGATAATTTTCGGCAGTTACTGTTTTTTCTCCGCCTGTTATTTCTGAGGCATCATTTATTTTTCTTATGTTATCAAAAAAGTCTGGTGGACAAATTGTTTGTTTTGAAACTGTGTCTAATACAATTTTCATAAAAATCAAATCCTTTCTTTACAAATTTTGACAATATAATATCACAGAAAGTTAGAAAAATAAGTGTACAGAGTTATAAACTCTACAATAGAGTAAATAACTCTAAAACAAATATAAAATCCACAGAGAACTAGAACTTGTGAGGATACAGAATAGAGTTAGAAACTCTAAAAAGAAAAAAAGTAGAGTTATACACTCTAAACAAATAAAGGTTGCGAATTTTAAGGAAAAATACATATAGAAAGCGGAAAAAAATCATTGTTAATCTAATTATAGTTAAAGGCGCGGTGAAATTCAAAGTTTTGTATTTTAGTTAGCAGTAAATTATAATAAAAAGGGGAAATATAAACTATTGGCGGTCGCGCCGACAAAAAATTAAAGTTTTGAAATTTAGTAGAAATTTTATTATAATTATTATAGAAAATAAATAAAGGAAAAAGAAAAGCGCGAAAATCAAATATTTGAGAATTTTTTTATAGAGTTATTATATATCATTATTACAGTACAAATAAGCAGGGAAAACCTGAAAATTTTGTTAAGGAGAATATAATAAGAATGGAATTAGAAAAAGAAAAAGTTATTAAAAGAATAAAAGAAGCAAAAGAATATGGACTAAATTATTCACAATTAGCAAGAGAAATAGGATTACAACCTATTACAATTTATATGTTTGTTAATGGTACATATAATTTGTCAAAAAGGAAACAATTACAAGCCTTGTGTATTATAGAAAGATATATTGAAGAAATAAAAAACGAATTAAGAATAATAGAACATAAAGGACTTTGCACAAAATGAAAACATTAGAAAAACAATTACAAGGCATAATACAAAATAGTGTTTCAAAAACAATGAATATAAAAATACCATTACAAGAAAATACAGAAGATAGAAACTTGCTATTGCAAGTATTAAAGGCACAAGTGAAGATACAAGAAGATATAAAAAGAATACAGGTATCGTTAAGCACAATGTCAAGCCAAATAAATGTACTAAACCACCACCATGACTATTTGACATCAAATAAGAGGGGTTAGTTTTGGGAAAATAACCGTTTTAGAATATAAAAAGTACTATGAAATGGGAAATACAGTAACTCATTACAAAAAAATAAATTTATAAAAAGCGGAAAATACATAGATATAAAAAGAGAAAAAATAAAATAGTACGAGAAAAATAAGTAAAATTTAAAATCAAGTAATAGTAAAAGGCGCGAAGAAAAGGGGAACTTTAATAGTTTTCGCGCCAACTACTAAGATTAAGCGTTTCTTATATATGTTGTATATATTCGAGGGGGGATGTATGCTGTATTAAATTACAAAGCGTATATATTATTTATTCGCCCTATTGAAAAATAGGTTTGTCAATTTGAATTGAATCAAAGCAAGATAGAATTGACTAGAAAAAAATTGGGGTAATAACTTTTTTTTAGTTATAAGCCCCCCCTCTCCCCCCGTGGGGGGGAGAAAATAAAAAATAATGTTTCATAAAGTATAGTTTTTGACATATTAAAAAAATGAAAAAAACATATGTCAAAAAGTCAATAAAAATATTTTGAAATATATTTCAAAAATAACTTGACATTTTGAAATATTATATATATAATAATATATATAATATAAGAAAGAAGAGGGAAAGAATATGAAACAAAAATTTTTTTATGGAAGAGTAAGCACAAAAGACCAAAATGAGGCAAGACAATTAGAAAAAGCAAAAGAATTAAAAATAAAAGAAGATAATATATATATAGATAAAGCAAGTGGAAAAGATTTTAAAAGGGAAAAATACATATTATTAAAAAAGATATTAAGAGAGGGCGATATACTTTATATTTCTTCTATTGATAGGTTAGGAAGAAATTACGAAGAAATAAGGAAAGAATGGCAAGAACTAACACACGATATGGAAATAGATATTGTTGTAATTGATATGCCTTTATTAGATACTACTAAACAAGCAAATGACTTGAACGGAAAATTTATAAGTGATTTAGTTTTACAAATACTTTCTTATGTAGCACAAAAAGAGCGCGAAAATATAAAGAAAAGACAAAGAGAGGGAATAGATATAGCATTGAAAGAAAAAAGACCATATGGCAGACCTAAGCAAGAAATAGATAAAAGTTTTATAGATGTTTATTTGAAATGGAAAGATAAAAAGGTAACTGGAAAAAAAGCAATGGAATTATTAGATATGAAGCCAAATACATTTTATAGAAGAGTAAAAGAATATGAAAGTGGAAATATATAAAAAAAGTGGGTTTTCTACCCACTTTTCCTAATCTTCCAAATTAGATAAACCATATTCAATAATTTGATTTATAACACTATTAAAACTTAAATCGTTTTTTTCCGCCAATTCATTGATTTTGTCAAAAGTTTTTCCACTTATACGAATTGTCCTTGTTACTGTGTCATTTGCTTTTGAAGATTTTTCGATTTTTAATTTTCCCATATACATCACCTATTACATATTGTACTCAAAAATAAATTTAAAATAAGTATACAAAAATGTGTACAAAATGAATTTGTTGTGATATAATTCGACATATAGAAAATAAGAAAGGTGGAAAGCAAATGAAAAGTAAAAAAATTTTGGTAGTATTCGTGTTTTTAATAGTTTTATCAATATTATTTAGTGTAAAAGTCTTTGCAAGTTATGGGTATATAGACCGCGAAACAAGGTTACATTATAAAGTAGTTGGAGATGAAATAACTATTACTGGTGTAGAAGAGGGAATAACAAAAGTTGATATTCCAGAAACTATTGAGGGAAAAACAGTAACAACAATAGGGCAA
>CALXCH010000045.1 GCA_944386735.1 uncultured Clostridia bacterium | reverse complement strand
GATTACGATGATGACTATGATGAATATTATGACGATGATGATGAATATGCAGATGAAGAAGATGATGATATAATAGTTGATGATGAAGATGAGATAACAGAAGAAAAAATAGACCAGATAATAAAAAATAGTAGAAAAGGTAAAAAGAAAAAGGAAGAAAAAGGATTATTTGGAAAATTATTTAAAAAATAAAGGAGAGTTTTTACTATGATAAAAATAGAAAATGTATCTAAATCATATGTAAAAGGTAAAAAATCAATTGACAATTTGAATTTAGAAATAAAAGATGGAGAAATATTTGGCTTTTTAGGACCAAATGGAGCAGGGAAAACAACAACGATAAAAATGATAACAGGGATATTAAATATCGATGAAGGAGACATTTTTATAGATGGGAAAAGTATAACTAAAGAACCAATAGATGCAAAGAAAGAATTTGGATTTGTTCCCGATAGTCCAGATATGTTTTTGAAATTAAAGGGAATAGAATATTTAAACTTTTTAGCAGATATATATGGAATACCAAATGAAAAAAGAAAAGAAAGAATAGAAGAATTAACAAAAAAATTTGAAATATATGATAACTTAAATAGTGAAATGCAAAGTTATTCACATGGTATGAGACAAAAAGTAGTTATTTGTGGAGCATTATTAAATAATCCAAGAAATTGGATATTAGATGAGCCAATGACAGGATTAGATCCTAAATCATCACATGATTTAAAAGAAATGATGCGAAAGCATATTAAAGACGGAAATACTGTATTTTTTTCAACGCATGTATTAGAAGTTGCAGAAAAGCTTTGTGATAGAGTAGGTATCATAAATAAAGGAAAACTAGTTTTTGTCGGAACATACGAAGAAATGAAAAATAAATTTAAAGAAAATAAGTCTTTAGAAGATTTATTCTTGGAGATTACAGAAAATGAAGAATAAAGTAATGGTTTTAACTAAAGTAATTTTTAAAAATTCTTTTCAAAATATGGAAACTGCTAAATCTACAAATGAGAGTAAAAACAAAAAATCAAAATCAATGATAATATTATATATTTTTGCCTTTATATATTTAGCAGGAATAATTGGAGTATTTAGTAATGGATTAATAAAAGAATTAATTGCAATAAATCAAGAAGAAATGTTTTTAGGGTTAATTCTACTTGCAATAGCAATATTTGTATTAATACAAACCATATTTTCAGCAATAAACTTGTTATATTATTCTAAAGATAATGAATATATATTGCCATTGCCAATAAAACCAAGTGAAATTGTAGCTGCAAAAACTAATGTATTATTGATTACAGAATATTCTATTGTAGCAATACTAGGATTAATACCTTTAACAATATATGGAATATTAACTTCAGCTAGCATTTTGTACTATATTTCAATGTTAATTGTATTAATAGCATTTCCAATTATACCAGTATTAATATCAAGTTTACTTGTATTAATTGTTATGAGTTTTGCTAAATTTACTAAAAATAGAAATAGATTTCAATTGATTGCAACATTATTTATATTAGTTGTTGTATTTGCTTTATCTTTTACTATGAATGATAGTACAACTACACCAGAGCAAATGGCACAGATGGTTATTAAAGCAAATGGACTAGTAGAAATGTTAAGAGGGGCTTTTCCAACATTAGGAATGGCAATAGATGGATTAACAAATGTAAGTTTAGAAAATCAAATATTAAATCTATTTTTATTAGTCGTTACAACAACTGTAATATATATTATTTATATAGCTGTTGGACAAAAACTTTATTTAAAAGGAGCAGTTGGTAATCTTTATAGTGGAAAGAAAAATAAAAAGAAATTAGATGAAGCAAAAGCATTTAAGAAAAGTACCCTTTTTAAAACTTATGTAGGAAAAGAATTTAAAATATTGATTAGAAATCCAATATTTTTAATGCAATGTGTTTTACCTGCAATATTATTTCCAATACTAATAATTGTTCTAACTTTTGCAGGAATGAAAGGTGAACAAAACGGTGTAGAAATGGATATTACATCTATGGTAACTAATAAAACATCTATATATCTAGGTGTTGGAATATTGTGTGCAATACAGTTTTTCTTAATGTTTATATATATTTCAGCAACGGCAATATCTAGAGATGGACAAAATGCAGTATTTATGAAATATATACCAGTTCCATTAATGAAACAAATAGATTATAAAGTTTTTCCAAATATAGTTATGACAACTTTTATGAATATACTTACAATTGTTATGGTAGAATATTTATTAAAATTACCAATTATATATTTGTTATTGATTACTATAGCTGGAATAATGATGGGGGTACTTCAAAGTTATATATCAATAATAGTAGACTTAAAAAAGCCAAAATTAGAATGGAGTTCTGAATATGCGGTTGTAAAACAAAATATGAACTTAATTTGGCCTGTAATACTAGGATTGTTAAATATCACAGTAATGATAATTTTAACAGTAGTAGTTAGTGGATTTATTAATAGTTATATTTTTATATGTATAATTGCAGTTGTATATTTATTTCTAACAATGCTTGTTAGAAATTATATTGAAAAAAATACTATAAAGTTATTTGAAAAGATTTATTAAGAAGCAAGAGATTGCTTCTTTTATCTATAATTATAAAAATTTTAGGAGAATAGGGTATGGAAATAAAAGAGATTGCGAAAAAAATGGAAGAAAGTGGAGGAAGACTGTATTTAGTAGGTGGAGCAGTACGAGATAAATTGTTAGGCAGAGAAAATTATGATGAAGACTATTGTGTAGTAGGTCTAGATAATTCTGAGTTTAAAAGACTTTTTCCTATGGCTAAATTAGATGGAAAAGCATTTCCGGTGTATAGAATGAATGGGTGTGAATTTGCACTAGCTAGAAAAGAAACAAAGGTGGGAGTAGGTCATAAAGAATTTGAGGTTGTTTCTGGAAAAGAAATAACTTTAAAAGAAGATTTAGAAAGAAGAGATATAACAATAAATGCAATGGCAGAAGATGTACTTTCTGGAGAACTTTTTGATTACTTTGGTGGAAAAAAAGATTTAGAGTCTGGGGTAATTAGAGCTGTAAGTTCACATTTTTCAGAAGATCCATTAAGAGTATATAGAGTTGCAAGATTTAGTTCGGTTTTAGGTTTTAGTGTAGATAAAGAAACTATTTCTATGATGAATAATTTAAAACCAGAACTTGTGTATTTATCTAAAGAAAGGGTATTTGAAGAATTAAAAAAAGCATTAGCAAGTGAGAAGCCTTCTATATTTTTTAATGTATTAAGGGAAGCGGATGT
This sequence comes from uncultured Clostridia bacterium, assembly GCA_944386735.1. GTDB lineage: Bacteria > Bacillota > Clostridia > TANB77 > CAG-508 > CAG-269. The sequence goes on along the minus strand of CALXCH010000045.1, from coordinate 10,439 downwards.
TTTAGATGTACATTTTGAGCCAATATATAAGCTAATTGGAGCATTGCAACCAGAAAAATATCATCCAGAAGGTGACGCATATAATCATACAATGATATGTTTAGATAAATCTTGTGAGTATACATCTGATCTAAAAATACGTTTTAGTGTATTAGTTCATGATTTAGGAAAAGGAGAGACACCAAAAGAAGAATATCCACATCATTATGGCCATGAAGAAAGAGGAGTAGAGGTTGTAAGAAACTTTTGTGATTATTTAAAGATGCCAAATTCTTGGAAAAAATGTGGAATGGTAGCAGCAAGACAGCATATGAGAGGTGGAATATTTAATAAAATGAAGCCTAGTAAAAAAGTAGATTTTATAGAAAGAGTAGATAAATCTTATTTAGGATTAGAGGGATTACAGATAGTAGTAGACTGTGATAAAGGAGGAAGAACAGAAGACAATTTGGATTTTCTATCTATTGGTAAGAAATGTCTATCTTCTGTAACAGCAGAAAAAGTAGCTAAAGAATATAATTTAAAACCAGGAATAGCTTTAGGAAAAAAACTTCATGAAGAAAGAGTTGCTTGGATGAAGAAGTTGACAAAATAGCTAAAAAATGGCATAATAGAAACGTTAGAAAGTATTAGAAAGAAGGAATATTATATGAAAAAATATTATTTTACATCAGAAAGTGTAACAGAGGGACATCCAGATAAATTATGTGATTATATATCTGATAGTATATTAGATAGTTATTTAGAGCAAGATAAAAATGCAAGGGTAGCTGTAGAAACATTTGCATCAGGAAATAAAATAACAATTGCTGGACAAGTTACAGCAGACGGTGAGGCCAATATAGAAAAATTAGTAAGAGATAAAATAAAAGAAATAGGCTTTGATAATGAAAAAACAGATATTGATTATAGAACATGTAAAATAGATATAAATATAACAAAACAAAGTCCAGATATAGCATTAGGAGTAGATGTTGGAGGAGCAGGAGACCAAGGGATTATGTTTGGCTATGCATCAGATGAAACAGAAGAATATATGCCATATGCAATAAGTATGGCTCATAAATTAGCCAAAAGATTAACAGAGGTTAGAAAAGATGGGATTATAGATTATTTAAGGCCAGATGGAAAAACACAAGTAACTGTAGAATATGAAGACGACATACCAAAAAGAATTGAAACAATATTAATATCTACTCAGCATTTAGATGGAGTATCTCAAGAAAAATTAAAACAAGACATAATTAGAGAAGTAATTAATGTTGTTGTTCCAGAAAATATGATAGATGAAGAAACTAAAATATATGTAAATCCAACAGGAAGATTTGTAATAGGAGGACCTTTAGGTGATACTGGTTTAACTGGAAGAAAAATAATAGTAGATACATATGGGGGATATGCTCGCCATGGAGGAGGATGTTTTTCAGGAAAAGACCCAAGCAAAGTAGATAGAAGTGGTGCATATATGCTTCGTCATATTGCGAAAAATCTAGTGGCTAATGGCTACTGTAAAAAATGTGAAATACAAATATCATATGCAATAGGAATGAAAGAGCCTTTATCTCTTTATATAAATACATTTGGCACAGGAACAAAACCAGAAGAAGAATTAGTAGAGTTAGTAAAAGAAAAATTTGATTTAACACCAGACGGAATAATAAATTATTTGGATTTAAAAAGACCGATATATGAAAGTACTACAAATTATGGACATTTTGGTAAAAAAGATTTGCCATGGGAAAAAATTATTAAAATGTAAAATATTGACAATAAGAAATGTAAGTGATATAATTAATACCTACCTTTTTTTGAAAGAGGTGATTGATAAAAAGAGTATTACTCTTTGAATCTAAACCTCAAAGGTAGTTCTGCAAGAGACGATATTGGAGGTCAAATTGAAGCAGAACGAAATTGCAAGACAGTATGCAGTAAAGGAGCTCGAGAAAAAATATGGTTGGCGTAGTAGTAGTGTCGAGAACATGATGAATTTGTTCAGCGAGGATGAAAAGAGTGGAGATGAGTATAAAGCTCTTGAAAGAGTAGTCTCATATCCTCAACACATTCTTGGTGGTTGGACATGGAAAAGGTTCATGGCTGGCATTTTGCTAAAGGAGGAGATTCAGCAACAGTTGGAGTCTTTCTATAAGTACAGTTATTCTGATTTCAAGAAAGAACTTCTACAAGGTGAATATGAATCTGTCAAGCCAATATGGATTGTTATACAAGCAAGTGAACTTGCAGAGGATACAATCTATCCTGTAATTACTGATTATGCAGAGCATAAAAACTGCATTGTGTTGGCAATCAATGAAATCTAATAAGATTTTATAAACAGAATGACTCAAGGGAATTACCTTTGAGTCATTTTGCTTATAAAATGATAAGTAAAGGTTTGACTTGGATATATAATAAATGTTATAATAAATTTGCACTTATTGTAGAATGAGGTTTTAATGAAGAGGAGGTGTCCTTTTTTGATAACCTCAAAAAAGTGCAGTTCTGCAAACCGACATTGGAGGTATTAATGGAGCAGAACGAGATTGCCTTTGATGGTGAAGAACTTTTCAAGGAGGTGACAGATACAGAGGATAAGAAGGGAGAAAGCCCAGAAGTTGATGAAGTAGAACGGCTTATTAGAGAGCAGTATCCTTGGCAACTGAATGATGCAGAAAAACTTTATAGCGGAATCCTATATGAATTTTCAGATAATGAGGAAGAGCAGAAAAAGCAAAATGAGCGTCAAAGTTTTCTTGCTTGGTTGTCAGATATGCCACAGAGAATCTATGGCGGCGAGTCTTGGAAAAACTTCGAGGATATCTTGGATTCATATTCCCAGATGTGTAATCTTTGGGAGCTTCTAAGGAAGTTCTACAATGATGGGGAATATGAAAGGATGACCGAGGAGTTAATGAAATACGAGGATCGTGCTACTGAGATTCCTCTGTTTATGGTCGTTGATCATCAAGAACATCCTGAAGTCATTCATTCAGAAATCCGTAGAGTATGGCTTTGCAAACTCAACAAAGAAAAGTCTGTAATCATCGTGGTAATCGACAAAAGTAAACTGATGGCAATGGAGTAGGGATAATTACTCTATACATAGTTTGCTAAACAAAAAATAGAACACAAGTCTTTTGAGGCTTGTGCTCTATTTAATTTCTAAGAAATTTTTTTGAACATATAATTTGTTTGCAAAAGATTGAACAACATTACGAAGTAGATATTGTTCTTTAGATAAATTATTATCATTATTAATATAGTTTTCACCTGTAAATGTCATTTTAATTGCTTTTTCAAGTTCAGAACAAAAACGATTATAGGCCTGTTCTGCAGATGAAGTCTCAATTGCAAGTGTAATTAAACTTTTAATTTCATCAATACTGTAAATTTGTTTCAAAATGAAAATTACAAAAAGAAATGCCATATGCTCTTTATTATATTTCTTATTAATAGGAGCCTTAACAACTCCGTGCTTAACATAGTTATTAATCATAGTTTTAGTAATTACTTTAGTTTCCTTTTCGTTATCACTTTTTATATAATTAGATAAATAATGCTCAAGTAAAGAAACTACTTGATCTATATATAAATCTATTTCAGGAATTTCATTCCATCTTGGTAAATGAAAGTTTTTAATTTCTTCATCTAAATTTTTAATATCATTATCCATGAAATCACCTCTATATGAAGAATTATAGCATTTTTATAAAAAATAGTCAAAACAAAAAAGCTGTTTTTGGGGACGGGGTCAAAAAACAGCTTTAAATTTCTATGATTTTTAAATTAAATTTATCTTCAAAAACTTTTTTCTTAGCAATATATTCTTTAGTTTTAAAACCTTTAACATCAATAACTTCTGTAGAACCATCTTTGTTAAAAATAATGAAATCAGGTTTATATTTTAGACCAGGTGCTAAAATAAAAATTGGTTGCAAGCAAAAACCGTCAATTTCTTTTGCTTGTAATTTTATTTTTAGTTCACAATAAAAATCAGCTTCTTTTTGACTATCAAAAGTATGACCATCTATAGAAACCTTATTTGATTTATATTTACTTTTCTTTTTTATTTTGTTATTGGTAAAATTCTTATAATCTTCAATACTCCAATGTTCCATAATTTTCTCCTTTTGTTTAGCTCTTTTAGTATTATATATAAAAACAACAAAATGTGCAAGTAAGTAATTGTATAATTTAGTAAAAATAATTGTAGGTTCTTGTAAAAAGTAGTATAATATGAATATTAAAAAAATAGGAAAGAGGTTTATTATGCGGAAATAGTTTTGTATATGGGAGTAATAGATATAAATCAAGAGAACATAAAGGAAAAAGTTTATTAAAATGGGTGGATAATTATGTATTGGTAGATATAGAAACAACTGGTTTATCCCCAAGAACTGATGAGATAATAGAAATAGGAGCAATAAAAGTAAGAGAAAATAAAATAGTAGATACATTTAATACACTTCTTAAAATAGATAGCTACTTAAATCCATTTATTACAAGGTTAACAGGGATAACGAATGAAATGTTAGAAGAAGGAATAGAACAAGAGGAAGCGTTAGAAGAATTTGTAGAGTTTACAGGTGAGGATATAATAATGGGTCATAACGTTAATTTTGATATTAATTTTATTTATGATAAATGTAAAACTTATTTAGATTATTATTTGAGTAATGACTTTGTAGATACGATGAGAATTGCAAAACATGTGCTTCCAAATGTTAGAAACTATAAATTAGGAACATTAGCAGATTATTTTGATGTAGATTATAGAAATGCACATAGAGGCTTAATTGATGTTGAAATAACTTATGAAGTATATAACAAAATGAAAGAATTAGCTAAAGAATAGGAGGAAATATGATACCAAAATTTTTAATAGAAAAATTAGAAGGTCAGTATGGAGAAGAATTAACTAGGAAAATAATAGAAGGATATAGTGTAGAAAGAAAAGTAACATTTAGAGTAAATACTTTAAAATCTAATAGAAATAATGTAGAAAAAGTATTAAATGAAAATGGAATTGAATATAAAAAAGTTCCATTTTATGAAAATGCTTTTATAATAGAAAATGTAAGAGAAAATGAAATTCATAATCTTGATATTTATAAAAATGGTGAGATTTATATGCAAAGTTTATCATCAATGCTTCCTCCAATTATATTAGAACCGAAAGAAGACACAGATATATTAGATATGACAGCAGCCCCAGGAGGAAAGACAACTGAAATTGCAGCATTAGTAGAAAATAAAGCAAGGATAACAGCGGTAGAGATGAATAAAATAAGAGCAGAAAAATTGAAATATAACTTAGAAAAACAAGGAGCTACCTGTGTTTATGTAATGGAACAAGATGCGAGGAGAATCGATGACTTTTTCTCATTTGATGAGATATTGTTAGATGCTCCATGTTCAGGAAGTGGAACTATAAATATAAATGATTCAAAATTAGAAAAAACTTTTACAAAAGAGCTTATAAGAAAATCTGTTAAATCACAAACACTTTTATTAAGAAAAGCAATTAATATATTAAAAAAAGGTAGCCAACTAGTATATTCTACTTGTTCAATTTTGAAAGAAGAAAATGAAGAAATAATAGAAAATATATTAAAAACAAATAAATTAGAAATAGTTAATATAGATTTCAAAGGAATAGAGGAGTTACCAAAACTTCCAACTAAAATAGAAGGAACTTTATGTGTTATGCCAAATGAAGAATATGAAGGATTTTTTGTAGCAAAATTGAAAAAAAAATAAAATCTTGTAACAAAATCACATTTCTTGTACACTTATTTTGTAGAAGGGGGAAATGTCATGCAGGATATAGAGAAAATTTATCAAGAACATGCAAAAACTGTATATAAATATATATTCTGCTTAAGCCGGAAATAAGGAAGTGTCAGAAGAGATTGTCCAGGAAACTTTTGAAGTTGCAATAAAAAATATCAATAGATTTAAAGGTGAGTGTAAGATTTCCACATGGCTTTGCCAAATTGCTAAATATATATGGTATAAAACTTTAAAAAAAGAAAAGAAAGTAGATAATATTTCTTTTGAAAAATTAGAAGATAAAATTGTATCAGATACAATTTTAGAAGAAGAGATTTTAGAAAAACAAGAAAAAATAGAGATATTTAAAAAGATACAAAAATTAGATGAACAAACAAGGGATGTTATGTATTTAAGAATACTTGGAAATCTAGATTATAAAGAAATAGCAGAAATAATGGGGAAAACACCAACTTGGGCAAGAGTTATATTTTTCCGAGGAAAACAGAAATTAAAGGAGGAAAAAGATGAAGAAGGAATGTGAAATAGTACAAGATTTATTATTTGGTTATCAAGATGGAACTTTACATATAGCTTCTAAAGAATTAGTAGAAAAACATTTAAAAAAATGTGAAGAATGTAATAAAGTATTTAATGAAATGAAAAAAGATGAAGTAGAAGAAAGTGCACAAGAAGAGGAAATTGATTATCTAAAAAAAGTAAAGAAAAAAATGAGTAAAAAAAATAAATTACTTATAATAATAGGAACAATTCTTGGAGTTATTATTTTATTCAACATTTTTATATTTGTTTATTATTATCATGAAGCAAGAAAAGTAGAAATTTATTTAAATAGTGATGTAACAGAAGAACAAATGGAAGATATAAAAAATGCTATTGAGAATATAGATAAAAATGCAAAAATAGAATATTATTCAAAAGAAGATGCTTTGAATGAATTAAAAGAGAAATTTAATGATAACAAAGACTTACTTGCAGGTTATGGTGGTGATAATAATCCTTTAAATGCCTATTATGTTATAAATACTAGTATAGAAAATGCAAGAAAAATAGAAAGCTTAGAGGGATCTTTGCCAGGAATAAAAAAGATAACAACTAATCTTAGCTATAATCCATATGAATTTATACTTTCTAACATTGCAATAGAATTAACAAGTAACTAAAAATAATTTAAATAAATAGAAGAATAATAAATATACCTTATTATAATTATAAAAAGTTAATAAGGTATATTTTTTGTTTGATATTATTGATAAAGCTTTACAAAATAGATATTAATATATAAATAAATTTATGATATAGTCATTTTGGATGAATTATTTCCCTCTTTCTAAGGAACTTAAGTGTAATACTAAAGAAAGTGGTGCTTATCACCTATGAAAATTTACATAGGAATAGGGTTTGTCATTCTTTGCTTTGCAGTTTTAGTTGGCATCATTGGCATTTTCAAATATCAATTTAGTTTAGGCAAAGATAAAGTCGATATCAGCCTTACCAAGACTGATATCGACGACAAACAAAAATCAACCACTGAGTAAGGCTAAGTCTTACTCAATTTTATTATATAATAATATTATAGAAAATCCATAGTTATTATATAATTGTAAAATATATGTTATCTTTTTGTAACACTTTTTACTGAAATTATTATACTATTACTTAACACAAAAGTCAATATTTATTTATATTTTTTAGTGAAGAAAGTAAATTCTTTCAAGAATGGTATTTTTATATATCAAGACTTCTTAATTTTTATTTTATTTTTTCCTTTATTTTTCAAGGAAAATTAGGAATTCTACTAACAGTCGGTTGAATAAAAAGATTATAAGTGATAAACTTTTCTTGAAATCAAAGGAGGAAAAAATGGACAATTTAAAATTTGGAAATTTTATAAAAGAACTTAGGAAAGAAAAAAATATGACTCAAAAAGACTTAGCAAAAAAAATAGGGTTAACAGATAAAGCAATATCTAAATGGGAAAGAGGATTAAGCTTTCCTGATATAACAATGCTGGGTTCTCTTGCAGAAGCATTAGATGTTGATGTTTCTGAAATATTAAATGGAGAAAGAGGAAAAGAAAAAATAAGCAAAGAAGACATAGAAAAGAAAATAGAAGAAGCAGTAGAAAAAGTTACTTTAAAAAAAGAAAAAAGAGAAAGAAGAATGAAAATATTTAAAAGGACAGTAGGAATAATAGCATGCATGTTGTTTGTACTTAGCTTTATTTTACAAATAGTATATTTATTTATATTAAGGCCACGCTCTTATGAATATGCAAGTGATATATTATTTTACATTGTAAATGAAATAATTATAATAACATTAGCTTTAATATTTTTAACATTAGTAAATATAAAGAAAAACTTTGTGAAGAATATTATTACATATGTTTTATTAGCTTTTTTAACAATAATAAATGTGGCATTTATAATAAATAATGGTTTTGAAAATAAATGGATAATTGAATTTTCAAAAGATTTTTCTAGTGAATTAGTATTAAAGAGAAATAAACAAACTGGAGAAATTACATATTATAAAAATACTAAAGTTTTATTTGTAAAAGATGAGGAGATATTCTCAAATGAAGCAAAAGGACCAATTAAAACACAGTGGCTTACAAATGATATTTGCTCTATTACATATGAAGATAAAAATGAAAATTTACAAGAATTTGTTGCAACATATGGAGACCGAGGAAATGGAATATCATATTATAGTGTAATAAATACATTGCTTGGAAGTTGGCAAATGTCTTCACAATATGGAGATGAATTAGGACTTATAGTAGATTCAAAGGGGATTACAATAATAAAAGATGGGGAAGAAGAATTATTTAATTATAATGAAAGTAAACAATATGGAACAATTGCAGCTGTATTGTATAAAAATGATATTCCTCGTTATGTAATAGGATTAAATGAGGATTGTAAATTAGATGAACAAACAGATATAATAAAGGACGGTGGAACTATTACTCTTGTAGAAGTTTCTATGGATAGAACAAAGACTAATGTTTTAGAATGTACGAATTATAAAAGTGATGATTTAACTGATTATAGTGGAGTATATGTAAAAGATAATGATTATAAAATAAAAAATGGAATTTTATATATTAGTTATGATGGTAAAAAAGTAATAGAAGTTCCAGGAGATTTTTCAGATACTGATGATTTTAAAGATGGAACATACCAAGTAAAAGAAGAAAAAACATTTTTTGTATATAATAATAATGGATGGGAGTTTTTAATTTATTCAGATGATATGGGAAAAACTTGGAATAAAGTAAATTTAGAAAGTGCATCTGTTCAAGATATGCAGTTTGTAAATACTAATGTTGGGTTTATGTTAGAGTTTAAAGATGTTGCGATGGGAATTGCTTTTGGTGATATTAAGAAAACAAATGATGGTGGAAAAACATGGCAAGTTGTATTTAATGGAATTGGAAATAGTGATGACAAAGTATTTAGTAGAGGAAGTAAAATAAAATTCTTTGATGAAAACTTAGGCTTTTTAACAATGCCAGATGGAAATGGATATACTTGTGAATTATATATTACAAAAGATGGAGGAGTAACTTTTACGAGAATGAATGTACAACAAACAGAAGAAGATAGTAATATTTATAATTATTACGAGTTACCTGAAAAAGAAGATGATGGAATTTTGAGCTTAGAAGTTGGTCAAGGTAGTGATGGCGATTATGAAGGTGGAAATAGTAAAATATTTATTTCATCTGATAATGGAAATACTTGGGAGTACAAAGGAGTAGAATAGAATGTATTATGTATATATGTTAAGATGCAAAGATAATACAATTTACACAGGTATTACTGTAGATATTAAGAGAAGAATGGAAGAACATTTTTCTAAAAATGAGAAATGTGCTAAATATACTTTTACTCATACTGCTAAGAAATTAGAAGCGGTATGGGAATGCGATAATAAATCTTTAGCATCTAAATTAGAATACAATATAAAGAAATTAACAAAACAAAAGAAAGAAGAATTAATTAAAACTAAGAAATTAGAAAATGTATTTCATAATAGTGAAAAAATAGATGTAGAAAAATATAAATTTATGAATAAATAATACGAAAGACCTTCTGACTAATAGTCAGAGGGTCTTATTATTAACTTAAAATACTAAATTTATTTCTATTTTTCAGTCAAATTTGTCTTAGGAATTTATTGAATTTATTTGCTAATCTGCAAAAAAATTGATATTGATATTATAATATAACCTCTAATTATTATTATATTAATAACAAAGAAAATTGAAATATAAAAATTTAAAAGAAAGAAAAAAGAAGAATAATTATAATGAAAAGGTGTATTTTTAAATAGGAAAAAAATGTCGTAAAAAAAGCATATGATAATTTTAGATAAATAATATACATAAGAAATTATGTGCAAAAAGTGTAACAATATTACAAATTTATTACAAAAATAGAAAATTGTTGAAATATGAAAAAATTTATGATATTATGGGGTTAAATTAAAAAAAGATGAAAAAAAGAAAAGAGGAAAAGATGAAAAGTAGAAAAATTAGAATAGCTGAAAGCCTTGGGGCTCTACACACAGTGCGCCTGTAAGGTGTTTAGTATATAGTAGGTGTGATTCCTACCTAACAAAGTCTAACCAACAGCTAG
>CALXCH010000044.1 GCA_944386735.1 uncultured Clostridia bacterium | reverse complement strand
ACAAAAGCTTTAGAGGAATACAAAGATACTAGGGAAAGACTTACAAAAATAAAATCAATAATACATAAGAAAAATAATACATTTAAACTACCAGATGGAAGAACAATTCAAGAAGCAATTATTGATAATACAAACTTAAGAAAAATGAAAACAGTATATGCTCATCTAATGACAAATAAAAATAGCAAAAGAAGAATTACAGAAGTAAATAACTCTTATTTCGAGTGTAAAACGATTAATTTTGATGCAAACGAAATTGAAGAAGAATACAAAGAAATAGAACAAAAAATCCAAGACACAGACTTTGAGATATCTAAATTAAATTCTATAGAATTTGATGTGGATATATAAACAATAGGTGCTTATAAAGTTATTCAATAAGGTAAATGTGAAAGAAACAAACAGCCTATGGCTATCTTTTTATATAATATGTAAATTAATTAGGATTGGAAAAAATATCATTTAAATACAAATTAAGGATTATAAACAATTTACAAATTATTTGTTTTGTTACAATTTAAAAGTACAATTAAATACATATTATTAAATATGTCAGGTGAATATTATTATGGAGAATTTGTCAAATGAATATATAGAAAGATAGCCGAAAAGGAAAACTAAATTCTAATTTTTAGAATTTAGTTTTTCTGTATAATATAAATGTTAAATATTTTTAATAATAAAAAAGTTGTTGTAAATAAAATTACAACAACTTTTTGAGTTATGGCTCTTTTTCATTCTCTTTGAAAATATAAATTTCAACAGAGGTTTCTTGGAAATTATAATATAATAATTCGCCAAGATAAACAAATGTATAAGCCATAAAGAAATCAATGTTTAGAATAAGACAGATTATCCCAATAATAATCATTGTTGCAACTAAAATAGATATAGATTGCAAAACATAGTAAAAAGAATATCTACTTATAAATTGATTGACCTCTTCTGGATTACTTTGAGGAGAGTTTACACAATTTGAAATAATGGTATATAAAGAAATACAAATACTTAAATACCAAAAGTTTGTAAATTGTGTACCCAGCCCAAATGTATTTGAAAGAATGATACTTATTATCATAATAAGTACCCACTGAGCCAATTTTCGTAACATAGTTACCTCCAATTTAGTAATTAAACTAATTGAAATGGATGTCAGATAAACCTCCTTAAAACTAATTAGTCTAAAGAAGACATAAACTAAAATTACCAATAAATTATATCACGAATTTAAGTTATTTACAAATTTTTTTAAAATAATAAGTAATACTACTATCACTTGCAATATTAATATTATATGCTATAATATTATCTAGTTTATCAATAAAAAGGAGATAGGATTTTGAGTAACGAAGATAAAAAGAAATATAAAGTATTAAAAATAGTAGTATTAATAGTTACAATTCTTTTATTAATTGCTTTAACAATATATTTGTTTCCAATGGCAAAAAAATTATTTGACCCACAAGGAAGGGAAATGTTTAAACAAGAAATACAATCTTCAGGCTTTACAGGGCTGCTTATTCTATTAGGATTACAGGCAGTACAAATATTACTTCCAATACTTCCAGGAGAGCCAATAGAAATATTATCTGGAATGTGTTATGGAACAATAGGAGGATTTGTATTTTTACTTGTATCAGTATTTTTAGTTACAACATTAATATTTTTTGCAGTAAGAAAATTAGGTAGAAGTTTTGTATATGGTGTATGTAGTGAAGAAAAAATAAAGAAGTTAGAAAATAGTAAATTATTTAAAAATCCTAAAAAAATAGAATATATAATGTTAATACTATTTTTAATTCCTGGAACACCAAAGGATTTATTAGTATATATTGGTGGGTTGCTTCCAATAAAATCATTAAGGTTTATAGCCATCTCAACATTTGCAAGAATTCCATCATTTATATCTTCAACAGTTGCAGGTTCTAGTATAGTAGAAGGAAATTGGAAGTTTGGAATAATATTATATGCATTAACATTTTTATTAGTTGGAATAGTAATATTTATAGCAGAAAAAAGAGATAAAACAAAGTTAACAAAAGAAATAATAGATAATGTGAGACAATAGGGGTCTAGCCTAATTTGTCTCATTTTGGTATTTATGTTATTATATAAAAGGTAGGAGGAGATTATATTGGTAAAAGCAATTGTATATAAAAGTGAAACAGGTTTTACAAAAGAGTATTCACAAATGTTATCTGATAAATTAGATATACCTTGTTATACACTAGAAGAAGCAAAGAAGAATTTAAATAAACAGGACCCAATAGTGTATTTAGGTTGGATATGTGCAGGAAGTATAAAAGGAGTAAATAAAGTAAGAAACAAATATAAAGTAAAATGTTATGGAGCAGTTGGTGCTTTTCCAAAAGAGGATAATTATATAGAGTCTTTAGTAAAGTCAAATGGTTTGGAGGAAGAAAAGCTATTTTATTTAAGAGGCGGAATTAATTTTAAAAAGCTAAAAGGCTATAAGAAGTTTATTATAAAGATAGTTGGAAATGTTTTAGAAAAAAATAATAAAGGTAAAGAGGGTAGTGAGGAGCTAATTAGAATATTCAACGAAGGCGCAAGCTTTGTGGATAGCAAAAATTTGGATGAAATGATAGATTATATAAAAAAGTAGGAGAGAAAAAATGCTAGTAGAAAAAAATAAAGAATATATAGTAGATATAATAGATAATGGTTTTGAAGGAGAAGGAATTGCTAAAATAGATGGTTTTACAATATTTATTCCAAATACTATAAAAGGGGAAAAAGTAAAAATCTTAATAGTAAAAGTTTTAAAATCACATGCATTTGGAAAGGCTTTAGAAATAATAAAACCTTCTAAATATAGAAAGACAAGTGATTGTGAAACTTATAAACGTTGTGGAGGATGTGATTTAAGACATATTGAGTATAAAGAAACACTTAAAATGAAACAAAATGCAGTGCAAAGTTTAGTAAATAAGACTTTAAAAAATAAAATAGAAGTAGATGAAACAGTAGGTATGGAAGATCCTTTATTTTATAGAAATAAGGCTCAATATCCAGTAGGGTTGGACAAGGAAGGAAATCCTGTTATTGGAGTATTTGCAAATAGAACACACGAAATTATTCCGATTAAAGAATGTTTAATTCAAAATAAAGAAAGCCAAAAATTGGCTAAATTTGTTTTAGAATTTATTAAGAAAAATAGAATTTCTATTTATAACGAAAAAACTAGAAAAGGCTTAATTAGGCATATTGTAACAAAGGTTGGTATTAAAACAAATGAAGTAATGCTAGTTTTAGTTATAAATGGTAGAGAAATTCCAAAAGAAGATGAATTGGTAAAAGAAGTTTTAGAAAAGTTTCCAAATGTAAAGTCAATTGTAAAAAATATTAACACTAAGAATACTAATGTTATTATGGGAAAAGAAAATATTAATTTATATGGAAATGGATATATAAGAGATATTTTAGGAGATTATGAGTTCAAAATATCACCACTTTCTTTTTACCAAGTAAATCCTATCCAAGCTGAGAGGTTATATAATATTGGGGTAGAAGCGGCCAATATTTCTAAAGATGATATTGTTTTTGACTTATATTGTGGAATTGGTACAATTTCACTATTTATGTCAAAATATGCAAAAAAGGTTTATGGAATAGAAATTGTAGAAGATGCAGTAAAAGATGCAAAAGAAAATGCAAAAATAAATAATATAGATAATACAGAGTTTATTGCAGGAGATGTAGAATTAATATTAGATGATTTAATAAACAACGAAAAAGTTATACCTGATGTTGTTATGATAGATCCTCCAAGAAAAGGGTTAGATAATAAAAGTATAGAAAATATATTAAAAGTTAGTCCTAAAAAATTAGTGTATATTAGTTGTAACCCAGCAACATTAGTTAGAGATTTAGCAAAGTTGGAAGATAAATATGAAATTAAAATGATAAGACCTGTTGATATGTTTCCATTTAGTAAGCATATTGAATGTGTTAGTGTTTTGAAATTAAAAGAGTAAATAAAGTGCTTTAATAAAGTACTTTATTTTTTGGTTAAATTTGGAAATAATATTGAGAAAGAAATCGAACTATGATATAATTTGTCTTAATTAATAAGGTAGTAATTATATATAGATATTAAAATAAATGAGAGTTATCAAGTAGTGCAAAAACAATAAAATATATGAAGATTTTAAAGAAAATGATAAAAAGATTTTTGGGGTAAAAGTTTTATAAATAAAGGGGGAAGATTTATGGAAAAGGGAAAGAAAATAATTTTGTGGGTAATAGGAGTATTTTTCATAATTACATTTTTTGTATATATAAATCAAATTATTATTCCATCTATATTGATATTAATAACAGGAATTATTTTATTGCCTCCAGTTAATGAAAAAATAGAGAAAATATTGAGTAATGAGGAAAGAATAGACAGATATAAAATTATTAGAAATGTAATAGTAATCGTATTTTTCTTGATTTTTGTGTTTAATATACCTGTAAAAGGTCAAAATATTGATAATGATACTACTATAAATCAGGCCGAAATAGATGAATCTGTGGCAACTACAATTACAGAAAAAAATGGAAAGTATACTGGAGAAAAAATAGATGGAAAAAAGGAAGGAAATGGAAAATTTGAATGGAATGATGGTTCAGTATATGAAGGAGAATTTTCAAATGATCAAATAAATGGACAAGGAAAGTTAACAATTCCACAAAAAGGAACATATGAAGGAAGTTTTGTTAATGGAAAGAAAAGTGGACAAGGAACTTATACATTTGCAAATGGCGATATATATCAAGGAAATTGGATAGATGACGAGATGTCTGGACAGGGGACATATACATTTGCTAATGGTGATAATTACGTAGGAGAATTTTCAAGCAATAAATTTAATGGGCAAGGAACTTATACAAAAGGAAACAATAAATATACTGGAACATGGAGTGACAATGAATATAAAAAATAGTAAAGGAGAAAAGTTATGGAAACACAAAAAGGAAAAAATTTGATTCCAAAAATAAATAGAAAAATAAATGATTTTTTATATGAAGAAGAAGGAAATATAAGTAGAGGAAAAATTTTAACAGTAGGGTCGTTATTACTTATAGCGGGGATTCTTTTTGCAGATGAAGTGTTTGGTGCGCATAGATCACATTCATCTCATAGTTCTCATTCTTCACATTCATCGTCATCAGGAGGACATGCAAGCCATCAAAGTCATCAGAGCCATCAGAGCCATCAAAGTAGTTCAACACATAGTAGCCACAGTAGCTCTACAACTACTCATAGTAATCACAGTAGTTCATCCGCTATTCATAGTAGTAATAATAATTCTGTAACTAATACTACTTCAACAGAGCAATTGCCAGACTTTCAAAAACCACAAGTACCACCATCAACACCAGAAATAAAATAAAGGAGAAATAAGATGGAAAAACTTTATAAAATAGAAAATAACTATGCTGAAATATTATTACCAAAAGATATATATCCATTAGTATCTGTAAAAAAAGCGTTAGCAAATTTTATGGAAAAAATTTACATTAAAATGGATAGTAATAAAGATAAAATAATAATTCAAATAGTTTTACAAGAGGATAAGGAAGATTTAGAAAAAATAATAGGTGAATTTTATAATGAACTATTAAGAGAATCATTAAGGTATAATATTGCAATGGAAACTAAGAATTTAAGAGAGTTAATAGTAGGGAGAGCTTTATATACAACATGCATTGATTTAGAGGAAGGTCAAGAAAAAAGTGAAAGTACTGCTGAAAATGAAGAAGAATATAATTTAGACGAAATTGCAGTAAATTGGTTTGATAAATATACAAATAAAGAGGAGTAAAAATGTTAGTATATATTCAAAGTATTATTGCAATAGTTTTAGGAATAATATCATCTGTTACAGATTTAAAAAATAAAAAGATATATAATAAAAATATAATACTTGCAGTAATAATAAGTATTTTGATATATGTAATTTTTTGGAATCAAGTAGAAGTACAGTATATTAAAAATTATTTAATTAATTTAGGAATAGGTATAGTAATTTCGTTCTTATTTTTTTATTTTAGAATTTGGGCAGCAGGAGATGCAAAATTATTTTTAGCAATTATTATGATGATACCATATGAATTATATGAAGTTGAATCAGATAATGTATTTCCAGCTTTATATTTGTTGATTATGATTTTTGGGGTTGCTTTTATTTATGTTGCTATTGAAACTGTATATTTATGGATAAAAGATAAAGAAAAAATAGAAAAAATAAAAGAGCTCAAATTATCAAAAGAAGAATTAAAAGATTTTCTAATAAAATATTTTATGGGATATTTTATGGTATTATTTATAAATAATATAATATTTGAATTTTTTACAGATTTTAGAATTAATAATGCTGGGTTAATATTAATATCTAATATGTTAATACTTATTTTTGTTTATAGAGTTGTTGCACAAATAAAACTGTCATTAATATTAACTTTGATATTTGTAATAGCTAATGTTTTATATTATTTAATATTTGGAGTGGAAATATATTCTATTAATATAAAGATGTTGGTATTGGTTTTTATAATAATGATTTTTAGAAGAGTATCAGAAAAATATAATTATGAAAAAATAAAAATAGAAGACTTGAGACCAAGAATGATTTTATCATTTGGAAGTGTATTAAATTTTTATAATTCAAGAATTAAAGGATTACCAAAAAGTACCACAGAAAGTACAGATTCAAGACTTACAGAAGAGGAAGTAGAAAGTATAAAAAGGTGGAGTAGAAGCAAAAAGGGAAAAGATACTATAGTGATAGTAAGACATATGCCTTTTGCACCTTTTATTTTGGCAGGAGAATTATTATTTTTTATTTTTAGGTTGTATAATTAATTAAGGAGAAAAAAATGAATAATAGACCATTAATATTAAAAGGTAATATTAATATAAAAAACGTAGATGAATATATTATAGGAAAAATAATAAAGAATAAGAATGTAGAAGACAGAAAAGAAGAATATATACAGATTTTAGATAATGAAAATATTAATCTGTTTGAATATGGATATAAGGGATATATATTTGAAAATAGGCCTCAAAATATAGATTTGGAAAAGATAAATTATTGTACTGATGTAGAAGATTATAAAACTTTATTAGATTATGATGTGGTAGAAATAATAAATAAAAGAGTAATAAGGGTATTATATAGAGACGATTCAGATGATAATGTAATTGTAGTAACTAATCAATGCAATTCAAATTGTATAATGTGTCCTGATTCGGATTATGTTAGAAATACAAAGGAAAATCCTAATATCAAAAAGTTGTTAGAACAAATTAGATGTATACCAGATGACACAAAACATATAACAATAACAGGAGGAGAACCTGGATTATTAAAAGAAAATTTATTTAAATTATTGAATGAATGTAAAAAATGCCTTACAGAAACAGAATTCTTATTATTAACTAACGGAAGAATATTTTCAAATACAGATTTTGCAAATAGAATGGAAGAAAGTGTACCACAATATATAAGAATAGCTATACCGATTTATGCAGGTAATGAAAAATTACATGACGAAATAACTCGTGTAGAAGGAAGCTTTAGACAGGCAATTACAGGAATAAAAAAGTTGATAGAGCGAAATATAGATATTGAAATAAGAATAGTGGTATTAAAGAAAAATTATCAGCATTTAGAAGAAATTGCAGAATTTATAGTAAAAGAAATTCCACAAGTTAAAATGGTAAATATAATGGCTTTAGAGATGACAGGAAATGCGTACAAAAATAGAGAACAAGTATGGATTAACTTTGAAGAGATAAAGGAATATTTATATAATGCCTGTATAACACTTATAAGGGCAGGGATAATTACTAATCTATATAATTTTCCATTATGCAATTTAGATGAGAGATTATATAGTATAGCACATAAGAGTATAACGGACTATAAGATTAGATATAAAAAAGAATGCGATGAATGTTTAGCAAAAGAAGATTGTGGAGGATTTTTTAATTCAACAATAAACGTGAAAGATATAAAAGTAAAACCAATAAAATAGAAAGGTAAAGCAATGTATAAATTAAATTATTTTAATTTTAAAGAAAAAGAAAATAATTATTTAATAACAAATGATATAGGAAAATATGCTTTTTTGTCAAAAGACGAATTTAATAATTTAATTCAAAAAAAAGAGTTGAATGAAAATTTAAAAAAAGAATTAATCCAAGATGGTTTTATTTATGAAGGTAATGAGGAGTTATTTGCAACAAATCAGGCCATGAAATTGAGAAAGACAAAAGAGTATTTATTGGTTCCAACAATTTTACATATATTTGTTGTAAGTAAAAATTGTAATTTTAATTGTATTTATTGTCAAGCAGGCAATTTGGGACAGAATGAAAATTATAATATGACAAAAGAAACTGCCAAAAGAGCAGTGGATATTGCAATGGAATCTCCAAGCAGATATTTAACATTTGAATTTCAAGGCGGAGAACCATTAATGAATTTTGAAATAATTAAATATATTGTGGAATATTCAAGAAGTATTTCAAATGAAAAGTTTATAGAGTATAATTTGGTTTCAAATTTAACCTTACTAACTGATGAAATGATAGACTTTTTTATAGAAAATAAAGTGTCAATATGTACTTCAATAGATGGAGATAGAGAGTTACAAAATATAAATAGACCATATAAAAATAGAGATTCTTATGAGGAAACTGTAAATAAAATTAAGAAATTACGAGAAAAGCAAGTTGAAGTAAGTGCGATTGAAACAACGACTAAATATAGTTTGAATAAATATAAAGAAATAGTAGATGAATATATAAAGCTTGGACTAAATAATATATTTATTAGACCATTAACGAAATTAGGAAAAGCTGATAATAATTGGAAAAATATTGGATATGAAGCGGAAGAATTTTTAGAATTTTATAGAAAAGTTTTGAAATATATAATAGAGAAAAATAAGGAAGGAATATTTTTATCAGAAGGTCATAGTAATATATTTTTAAAGAAAATATTATCAAATGAATCCGTAAATTATATGGAATTGCGTTCTCCTTGTGGAGGTGCTATAGGACAATTGGCTTATTATTATGATGGAAACATATATACTTGTGATGAAGGTAGAATGCTGGCTGAGATGGGTGATGATAGATTTAAGTTGGGAAATGTTTATGAAAATACATATAAACAATTAATGCAGTGTGATTGCACAAATGCAATGTGTGTGTCATCTTGTATAGAATGTTTACCTTATTGTAGTACTTGTGTATATATGCCTTATTGCGGAACATGCCCTGTTATAAACTTGGCTCAGGATAATAATATTTTTTCACAAAACCCTAAAGAGTATAGATGTAAAGTTTATGGTGGCATTTTAGATATATTATTTAATTACATCGAAAAGGAACCTGAAGTAGTAAAGATATTTAAAAAATGGATAATGTAGTTTTTGTTTTCAATATATAAAGAATATAAGAAATAAATTGGAGTATGATATGAAAAAGTTAAATATAATAATTGTTTATAATAAAGAAGAAAATAAAATACTTATGTGTAAAAGAGAAAAAGAGCCATATAAAGGAAAGTTCAACTTAGTTGGTGGAAAAGTAGAGCCTGGTGAAGATGAGTTACATGCAGCATATAGGGAGTTAAATGAAGAGACAGGGATAACTAATGATGATATTAAGATAACTCATTTTATGGATTTCGAATATAGGATGCAAGACATGGAATTAGAGGTATATGTAGGAAAGCTAAACAAGGATGTAGATTTAGTTGAAGAAGTAAATAAGTTATATTGGATAGATAAAGATGAAAACTTTTTTGATGTAGAAAAGTTTGCAGGAGAAGGAAATATAGGTCATATGGTAAAACAAATAGAACTTTATAAAGACCAATTGTTCTAATATATGGAGGAATATTTATGGCAAAAACATATAAAAAATTATTATTTGATTTGGATAATACTTTAATTGATGATAATGAAAATAGAAGATATGCAATAAGAAAAGTCTTAAATGATAGGAAAGAAGAAGTAACAAAAGAAAAACTAGAAAATTTTATAAAATTGGATGATAAGTATTGGCAAGATAGAGCAGAAGGAAAAATAAAAGATCCATATAAATTTAAATCACTAGAAGAAAAAACTACATGGGTAAGAGCTAAGAGGTTTATAATGTATTTTGGTTGCTCATTTGATGAAGCGGTGGCAATAAATGAAAGATATATTGATTATTTAAAAGAAGTTATTTTCCCAATAGAAAATGCTAAAGAAATATTGGAATATTTAAATAAAAAACAATATGACATATATATTGTAACAAATGGACCAGAAAAACCTGTTGAAAATAAATTAAATAGTATAAATGCTAAAGAATATATTAAGACTGTATTTACAGCAGAAGAAGCAGGATACATGAAACCACATAAAGAATTTTTTGATAAATTCTTAAAAAAGATAGATACATGTAAAAAAGATGATATGCTTATAATAGGGGATGAATTAGAAAAAGATGTATTAGGTGGAATTCAAAATGGTATAGACTCTTGCTGGTTTAATGCAAAAAATATAGAAAACACAACAGATATTAAACCAACTATTGAAATAAATAATTTGTTAGATTTAGAAAATATTTTGTAAGGTGAGTAAAATGGAAGAAGTAATATTTGTAACACATAATAAAGGAAAAATAGCTTCTGCTAAAAAATATTTAAAAGATGTAAATTTTAAAATATTTGAATACGAATTAGAAGAACCTAGAAGTGATGATATTAAATATATATCAAAATACAAGGTAATGGAAGCTTATAAATTAGTAAATAAGCCTTGTATATCATTAGATTGTGGATTTTGGATAGATGAGTTAAATGGATTTCCTAGGGCTTTTGTAAATTATGCTTTAGATACAATAGGAATAAAAGGAATATTAAAACTAATGGAAGGAAAAGAAAATAGAGCTTGTAAATTTACGGAATGTTTATCATATTATGATGGAAAAGAGTTACATCAGTTTATGGGAAAACATGATGGGAACTTATCTAAAGAAATCCTAGGAAATGATACTGATAAAAAGTGGTCTGATTTGTGGTACGTATATAAGCCTTATGGCTATGATAAAACTTTAGCGCAAATGTCAGAAGAAGAAAGAGAAAATAGAAAAAAATATAAATCAATAGATTCAATGAAGGAATTTGCTAATTGGTATAAAGAGTTTGGAAAGTAAATATTTTTACTTTCTTTTTCCATTTATTTGAGAATTTGTGAAAAATGTGATATATAATATAAAAAAGAAAAAGGAGAAAAGATATGCAAAGAATTATAGTAGAAGTTGGTTCAGAAAATACAAATGTAGATATATGTTATGGAAAAGAATCTAAGCATATATTAAGCTTACCAATAGAATTTAAAAAAGATTATAAAAAAGAAGGTAAGCTTACTAAAGAAGATATAGATAAATTAATAGAGAGAGTAAACATATTAAATGTAGTTTATTATGATATTCATATTTATGGAACAGGCATATTTAGAGAATTAACAGAAGAAGATAAAAAGAAATTCTTAGAAGAATTTAAAGAAAGAACAGGAAGAAATTTTAATATCCTTAGTGAAAATGAGGAAAATAAATTACATGAAAAAGGAACAAGCTATTTAGCAAATAAAGAAAATTAAAAATTATTTTCTAAGGTAGTAGTTTCTACAAATTTAGCACAAAAAAAGTGTATAATAGATATAGTGGATGTGTCCCAAATGCGACAAAATGTGCGTAAAGGAAATGTCCCAAATGCGACATGGAGGAGAAAATGGAAGAATTTAAATCAGGTTTTGTAACTTTAATTGGAAGAACAAATGTAGGAAAATCAACTTTAATTAATTTATTAGTAGGTGAAAAGGTTGCTGCAATTGCAAATAAAGTTCAGACAACAAGAACAGCAATTAGAGGAATTGTAAATAGACCTAATTCACAAATAATATTTACAGATACACCGGGAATTCATAAACCTAGAACTAAACTAAATGAGACAATGTTAGATACTTCTTTTACAAGTCTTAAAGATGCGGATTTGGTTTTATTTCTAATAGAGGCTACAAGTGATGAAATAGGTAGAGGAGATAGAAGAATATTAGATAAGATAAAAGAAGATAAAGCAAAAACTGTATTAATTATAAACAAAATTGATTTAGTTAAAAAAGAAAAACTTTTAAAATTAATTTCTACATATAGTAAAGAATATGATTTTGAAGCGGTAATACCAATATCTGCAACAAATAGTAAGTATAGAGATATAGTATTAGATGAAATAGAAAAGAACTTAAAACCAGGTCCTGCATATTATGATAAAGATGAGTATACAGACCAAACTATGCGTCAGCTTGCAGAAGAAACAATTAGAGAAAAAGCATTAAAATTTTTACAAGATGAAGTACCACATGGAATTTATGTTGAAGTTACAAAAATGAAACAAAGAAAAAATAAAGATGGTGAAGATATTTATGATATAGAAGCAACTATATATTGCTTAAGAAATTCTCATAAAGGAATTATTATTGGTAAAAATGGAGAAATGTTAAAAAGAATTGGTAGAGCTGCAAGAATTGATATGGAAGAAAATTTTGGTGTAAAAGTAAATTTAAAAACTTGGGTAAAAGTGAAAGAAGACTGGCAAGACAATCCTTCAATTGTTAATAATTTTAAACTAAAGTAAATAAGAAATTTTTGCATAAAAAGAATAAAAAAAGCAAAAGATAGAATTAAAGTTAATAAAAACTTTAATAAAAAAGGAAGTGAGCTTATGATAAAGAAAATAGCATGGGATACCTTTAAAAATACTGGAGATATTAATGCATTTTTAGAATTAAAGCAAATAGAAAATATAGAAAAAAATATAAACACAAATAAAGAAAAGGATATAAAAGAAAATGGCGAACTTGAAAGTAAATGGAATAATACTCTCTGAACACAATCTTGGTGATTTTGATAAAATGCTAACAATGTTAACCCCAGGTATTGGCAAGATTTCGTGCATAGCTAAAGGGGCAAGAAGACCTAGCAGTAGCCTTTTAGCTGGCACGCAAATGTTTTGCTTTGGAGAATATTTAATGTATAAAGGAACAAGTACATATCATATAAATTCAGTAGAGCCAATTGAAATATTTTATAACTTAAGAACTGATTTAGATAAATTAAAATATGCTGTACATATAAATAAAATCGTTCAAGATGTGACACATGAAAATCAAAATTGTTATAATATTTTACAATTGTTATTAAATACACTTTATACAATTTCAGAAACTAGTAAAGATTTAGAATTTGTTTTAAGTGTATTTAAATTGCGTCTTTTATGTATTTTAGGTTTTACTCCAAATATTAGAGAGTGTGTTAATTGCGGAGAAAAAGAAAATCTAGAGTATTTTAGTATAAAAGATGATGGCTTTAAATGCAAAGCTTGTGGAAAGCAAGATACATCTGTACTTGATATGAGTAAAAGCACTAAAAGTGCAATTGTATATACAATTACAGCACCTGCTAAAAAATTATATTCATTTAATATAAAAGATGAAGCGTTAGAGGAGTTTAAGTTAATTACTAAAATATATTTTAATCAAAAACTAGAAAAAGAGTATAAGTTAGAAGAATTATTCTAAAAAACTTGAAAAAAATCGAAATAACAGATATAATAAAAATATAACTTACAAAGTTTAACTTTAAAAGAGAAGGGAGCGATTTTTATGAAAATAAAAATAACAGGAAAGGAACTAAAGATAACAGAAGCAATAAACGATTA
>CALXCH010000043.1 GCA_944386735.1 uncultured Clostridia bacterium | reverse complement strand
CATTTCTAGCACATTGTCTTTTAAATCTTTTTAAAGCATCTTCTATATTACCATTATTAACTTTTATCTCTGACATTTATATTTCCCCTCCTTCCGGCCCATACAAAAAAGTATGTGGGATAACCCTTATAACGTTATCTATTATACCTAAAATAGCATATTTTGTCAATAGCTATAGGTCAAAAAGCACAGTCTTATTTTCTTTTAGTGATTTTTTTACATCTATAATCCTTTGATTGCTTGAACCTCTAAACCTTAATTTAATATCTTTTTTATCTTCTTCAAACTCTCCATCTACTAAGACATCTAAATAAGATAAAAGTTCTGGTGTTTCTTTCCATTCCTTATACATTTTTCCCATAATATCGTCTTCAAAATTATATCCTGAATAACACCAAATATTTTTATCAGGAAATTTTTCTTTAACTTTTCTAAGTAACGGTAATATTCCTTGTTGGTTCACATGTTCTAGTGGTTCTCCTCCAAGTAATGTTAGCCCTGCTATATATGGATGATCCATTAGATTTATTATTTTTTCTATTTCTTTTTCTGTAAATTCATTTCCATAATGGAAATCCCAAGCTTCTTCATTAAAACAACCTTTACAATGATGAGTACAACCACTTACAAATAAAGATATTCTAACTCCTATTCCATTTGCTACATCTGCTTTTTTTATATCTGCGTAATACATTATTTTCCCCTTTTCTTTTAAAATGGTATTAAATCTCTTATAAAACTATGTGTAAATGGAATAAACCATAAAGCAACTCCAATTACAATAACAATTATAAGAGTCAACACAGCTGCAATTTTATCTTCTTTTTGTAATTTTCTTGGTCCTTCTTTTTTATTTCTTTTCTTAAATACTTCTTTTAATAAATCAACCATAGACATAATAGTTCCGACTTTATGTGGCTTTTCTTCTTTTTCTTGTCTATTATTTCTTGTTTTACTCTGTTCATTTTGATTATTAAAATTATTATTTTGCTGTCTATAACTATTATTTGCAACCTTTTCATTATTAAATTTTCTTTCTTTTTCTAACTCCATATCATATTGTTCTCTTAAAAAATCATTAGAAAGTACATGATATGCTTCATTCAAATCCCTCAACTTGTTTTCCGCATATATCCTTTCTTCTCCATGATATAAATCTGGATGATATTTTTTTATTAATACTCTATATGCTTTTTCTATTATTTCTTTTGAAGCTTTTGGCGTTACTTCTAATAAATCATAATAATTTTTCATACTCTTTTCACTTTCTCTTTTATTTTACATAGATATTTTATACTATAATAACAAAAATATCAATAGGGAATTAATAAATGTCGCATTGGAAACGTCCCCAATGCGACATCTATATAATTATTGTCCATTAAATATTGCTTCAAATTCATCTGCTCCAATCTTTTCTTTTTCTAGCAATATTCCTGCAACTTTGTGTAATTTATCTTCATTTTCTGAAAGTATTTGTGTTGCTCTTTTATATCCTTGGTCTATTATTTTCTTTGTCTCTTCATCGATTATCGCTGCTGTTTCTTCTGAATATTCTTTAGTATGACCAAAATCTCTTCCTAAGAATACTTCTTCTTGCCCTTGTCCTAATGTCAATGTTCCTATTCTTTCACTCATACCATATTTTGTAACCATACTTCTTGCAATCTGAGTTGCTCTTTCTATATCATTACTTGCTCCAGTTGATACATCATGTAGTATTAAACTTTCAGCGACTCTACCCCCAAGTAGTGATACTATATTTTCTTCCATTTCTGTTTTTGACATAAATGATTTATCTTCTGTTGGTCTATACATTGTATATCCACCAGCCATTCCTCTTGGTACAATAGATATTTCATGTACTGGATCTTGTGTTGGTAAGAAATGACTTACAACCGCATGACCTGCTTCATGATATGCAACTAATTTGTTTTCTTTTTCGCTTCTTACTTTTGTTTTCTTTTCTGGTCCCATAGTTACCTTAACCATTGCGTCTTCTATTTCTTGCATTCCTATTTCATTTAAGTTACGTCTTGCTGCAAGTAATGCTGCTTCATTTAATACATTCTCTAAATCTGCTCCTGCAAATCCTGATGTGTTTTTAGCAATTACTTTTAAGTCTACGTCGTCTGCTAATCTTTTCTTTCTGCTATGAACTTCTAATATTTGTTCTCTTGCTTTTACATCTGGCATACCTACTACTATTTGTCTATCAAATCTTCCAGCTCTTAAAAGAGCTTTATCTAATACATCTGGTCTATTTGTTGCAGCTAATACTATTACACCTTCATTTTCAGCAAATCCATCCATTTCTACTAACAATTGGTTTAATGTTTGTTCTCTTTCATCATGTCCTCCACCAAGTCCTGCACCTCTTTGACGACCTACTGCATCAATTTCGTCTATAAATATGATACATGGTGCATTTTTCTTTGCTTGGTCAAATAAGTCTCTGACTCTAGATGCACCAACACCAACAAACATTTCAACAAAGTCTGAACCACTTATTATAAAGAATGGTACTCCTGCTTCTCCTGCTACTGCTTTTGCTAAAAGTGTTTTACCTGTTCCTGGTTGACCAACAAGCAATACTCCTTTTGGTATCCTTGCTCCCATATCCGTATATTTTTTAGGGTTCTTCAAAAATTCTACTATTTCTTCTAATTCTTCCTTTTCCTCATCTACACCTGCTACATCGTCAAATGTTATTCTGTTCTTATCTGCTGGCGTCATCATTCTAGCTTTACTCTTTCCAAATGTCATTGTCTTTCCACCTGGATTTCCGTTTGCTGTACCACCCATCATCAAAAACCAGAATATAAAGAATATTATAAGTAATCCAAATGGTGTAAGTAAACTAAGTATTGTTACAAATATTGATTGTGATTTCTCTTCTAATGTAAATGCTCCCTCTTTTAAATATTCTTCTGTATAATTCATAAAGTTTTCCATATTTGGAATATTAACTTCTTTTTTAACTCTATCATCTTTTAATGTTACTGATGCTGTTACTCCATCTGATTCTATCTCTATGTCTTCAACATTACCATTATTAATATTTGTTATCAACTCCGAATATTTTAATTTTGCATTACTATTTTCCACTATTGATGATAGTACCACAATAAAAATAACCCCTATTATTAACCACATTGCTAATGTTTTAATTCCGTTTTTCAAATTAATTCCTCCTCTTGTTTTACTTTTGCATTTTCATACTTTCTTATAACACATATTTTTTTGTTTGTAAATATTTTTTTTGTGACGTTTTTATTACAAACAAGCTAGTTTCGTAGGGTTCTTTACGGCTACTTAATTTTCCCTCATAAAATAAATTTTGTGATTTTTTACTAATATTTTTATATTTTTATTTGGTGTTAAATATTTATTACCAATATTATTACCACAAAGTTTTATTATATCTTCTATATGTACCTTTGCTATTTCCTTACTTGTTCCAAATAGTCTTGTTATAGTATATAAGATAATCCTTGATTTTATTACTTTTTCCTCACTATTAAACAGTTTCAAATCTAAAACAATTTCTTTTTTATTCTCTTCAATTAATAGTTGTTCATATGTACTTTCTACTTGCTTTTCTATATAATTTTCTTCATCTGTTACAAGTTCTGATAATCTATTTAATGTTTCTATTATGTTTGGATTAAATTCCTTCTTTATATACGGAATTACAATGTTCCTAATTTTATTTCTTGTATACGTGTTTTCAAAATTAGTTTTATCTATTCTTGGATTTAGTTTTTCTTTTTCACAATAATCTTCTATTTCAAATCTTTCACATTCAATTAACGGTCTTATATATTTTCCTCTTTTCGCTTCTATTCCTTTTAGCCCTGTTATTCCGCTTCCCCTCATCATATTCATAATTATTGTTTCTGCTTTATCGTTTTTATTATGTGCAACCCCTATTTTATTAGAGCCTGTTTTTTCTAAAATTTCATCAAAAAATTTATATCTAACAAATCTTCCTGCTTCTTCAGTTCCTACTTTATTATTATTAGCAAGTTTTTTAACATCTATACTTTTTGAATAAAAATCTATTTCATTTTGATTACAATATTTTCTAACATATTCCTCATCATCTTTTGCTTCTTTTCTTATCATATGGTTTACATGTGCAACGCAAAAACTAAAATCTATAATATTATCTTTTTTTATTTCATTTAATATATTAAGCATTGATATAGAATCTGGTCCACCAGATACTGCTAATACTAGCTTATCTCCATTTTCTATTAAATTATATTTTTTTATCGTTTCTAATACTTTTTCTTTCATCTCTCTATTCCTTCTTTTAAAAAAATAAAATAAGTAACATCTTAAATATTACTTATTTTACTATATTTTTAAATGTTTTTCAAGTATTTATCTTATTGGCCTTTCGCTTTATACTTTTTTATCGCATACATAAATTTTCTTTCAATTTCTGCCTTATTTCTTTCATTTATTGTTTTGTAATTTTGATTTTCAAGACACTTTATAAATTCAGGATAATAATCACTATATAAATCATTTTCTATATCTTTATTGATAATTATAATCTTTCCGTCTTTTTCCATCATTTGCTCTTTAAAAAATTTTAATAATTCATCATAAGTAATTATCTTATAATATCTCTCTTTTTGATTAATTTCATAACTTTCATAATCTTCTAATTCTTTTTCTATTCTTTCTTTATTATATTTAGGAACAAATATAATTCCATAAACATCCTTATTTTCATATAATTCTTTATCAGCTTCTTTTTTATCTCCTTCTATTATATATTTAAGCATTTTTCCTAATTGAGCAGTCTTTTTACTTTCTTTATCCTTATCTATACTGTTTAATCCAGATAAAATCTTATTTTCAATCACAACAACATTATTTTCTCCAATTGCAATTATATCTGCTCTATTTTTGCCAACTACTTTCTCTTTTTCTACTAAATAATTTTTATCATCTGCTTTATTAAAATACTTTGTTATAAATTTATTAAATAAATCTCCTCTACTAAACCAATATGCTAATAAATTTGTATAAGTTTGTTCTTCATTTACTTTAGACATAATTTCTAATATATTTATTTTTCTATATTTATATTCTTTTAATTTTACTGGAAATGTTTCAAATTTTTCTAAATAGCCATTATTTTCAGCATTTTGAATAAATTGTTTAATCCTCTTATATTCATTTCCCTCTTTTTTATTTTCGTCATCTTCAAAATATTCTTTTAGAGACTTTTTTGCTAATTTTTTAGTTTTTAATTTTAGAACAGTTTCACTATCCTTATCTGCTTCATTGTCTGAAATAAATATCCTATGATTGTCTTTGGGTTTAAACATATTTTCATCTTTAACTGCAAAAGTTACATAAATTGCCTTATCATTATCTTTATTATCTTTAAATATATTTTCTAATTCAACCCCTCCATATTTTAGATTTAGATATGGTTTTTGCTCATTTGTATGTATCGTTTCTGTTCCTTTATCCCCTCCGCTATGTATTTTTATAGGATTTTTTAATATTGCTAATATTTCTACTCTTTTATCTACTATTGCACTTGTTAAAATTATTGTATCTATATCTTTATTATCATAATATGTTGACATTCCTCCATATGGATTAATGTATATATAGGTACAATCTATATCAACATTAGTTTCTTGCTGTTTATCTGGCTTAAAATAATTAATAATTTCATGTCCAATATTATTTATATTATAACTGCCTACACACATTTTATTCATTAATATTACTTTGTTTTTGCCTTTTTCTTTCTTAAATTTCTTATTATTACTTATCATGTTTATTTCTCTTTCTTTAAAAAACTTTATCCTTATTAATCATCAAATCCTTTTGCTTTATTAACAAATTTTGTATAATTTCCAAACCATAGAAGTTCTACTGTTCCTGTTGAACCTCCCCTATGTTTTGCAATTATTACTTCTGCTACATTTTTCTTTTCCGTCTCTGGATTATAATAGTCATCTCTATATAAAAACATTACTATATCAGCATCTTGTTCTATAGCTCCAGACTCTCTTAAGTCTGAAAGCATCGGTCTATGATCTGGCCTTTGTTCTGCAGCTCTTGATAACTGTGATAGGGCTATTACTGGGACGTCCAATTCTTTTGCTAAAATTTTTAATGAACGGCTTATTTCTGATATTTCTTGCTCACGGCTTCCATTTCTTTTATTAGTTCCTTGTATTAATTGTAAATAATCTATTACTACTAAACCAATATTTTTTTCTACTTTTAGTTTTCTACATTTAGCCCTTATTTCCATTATATTAATACCTGGTGTATCATCTATATACATTTCTGCCTCTGATAAAGGACCTATTGTTTCTGCAAGCTTAGTCCAATCCTCTTCATCTAGTTTACCTGTTCTTATCTTATTACTGTCTACCATAGATTCAGAACATAAAATTCTGTTTACTAATTGTTCTTTAGACATTTCTAAGCTAAATACAGCAACTGGTACATTAGCCCTTAATGCTGCGTTTGTTGCAATATTTAGTGCAAATGCTGTTTTTCCCATAGCAGGTCTTGCAGCAATTAGTATTAGTTCAGATCCATGAAATCCAGCTGTTCTATAATCTAAATCTGTAAATCCAGAAGGTACACCTGTTATATGTTGTTTTCTATTATATAATTCCTCTAATTTTGTAAAACTTTCTACTAACACATCTTTTAAAGGGCTATAACCTTTTTGGTCTTTATCTTGCATTATATTAAATATTTTCTTTTCTGCACCTTCCATTATATCATCAACATCTTCAGTTGGGTTATAGCCAAGTTCTATTATTTCATTTGCTGTTCTTATTAACCTCCTTAATGATGATTTTTCTTCTACTATTTTTATGTATTTAGCAGCATTTGCAGTTGTTGGTACTTTCTCTGGTAACTCTGCTAAATACTCTAAGCCTCCTACATTATCTAGTCTTCCCATTGATTCTAATTCCGCTCTTACTGTTATTATATCAATTGGTTCTGAACGATTATATAAGTTTAATATAGCTTCATATATTGTTTTATTATCTTCTCTATAAAAATCATCTGGCTTTAGCACTTCTATTGCAGAAATTACTGCATCCCTATCTGTTAACATACTACCAACAATTGCTTGTTCCGCTTCTACATCATGTGGTGGTACTTTTCCTAATTCCATTATTTCAGCCCCTTTACTTACTTATTACATCTACTTTTAAGCTTCCAACAACCCCATCATATAATTTAATTGTTACTGTTCTTAACCCCAATGTTTTTATTGTTTCTTTTAAATCTATTTTCTTTTTATCTACTTCTATTTTATAATTTGCTTTTAATAAGTCTGCTATTTCCTTTGCTGACACTCCTCCAAATATTTTTCCATTTTCTCCTGCTTGTACTGGTACCTTTAATTGTATTCCAGATAGTTTTTCAGCAATTTTTTTAGCTTCTTCTCTTTCTTGCTCTTTTCTATATGCTTTTGCATTTTCCTGTGCTTTTAATTTACTCATATTTTCACTATTTGCTTCTACTGCTAATCCTTTTGGTAACAAATAGTTTCTTGCATATCCATCTGATGCATTTATTACTTCATCTTTTTTTCCTACACCTTTTATATTATCTTTTAATATTACTTTCATATTATCACGCCTTTCTTAAGTTTATATTTTACTCTATTTCTACATTTTTTTCAAGGTAATTTTTAATTTAGATTATCATGTACTATATTTTTTTGAAAAAAACGCACTATTTGTCCAGAAAAATTTTAAAATAAAAATAATCTGACTAACTTAAATATAAATTAAAATTAGCCAGATCTTGATTTTATTAAATATTTCAAATACTCGTTACATTATGCATTTAAAAATTTTACTTGATGTACAAAGTTAAACGTGTTGAATTATCACTACTCTCATCACTTGAATATACAAGGTTGCTACGGTGACTAAGAGGAAAAGCTTGAACGTAATCATTCCCTCCACGAGCGACACGATAGTTTGAAGAATTAGTCTCTAATGTCCAATCTTTATGGCAACCACGAAGGTCATATATATTTTTTATTACATCCTCTGAATTACTTCCAGTTACCTGTGTTATATTTGTTGGATTTACATTGCCTGATGCTACATCTTCTATCCCTTGTTCTTGCATCCAGTTCATCATTGCATCAAATTGGCTTCCCCATATCATACTGCTTACTACTGATTTATTACTGCTTTGTGGTGCAAATTCTTTACATTTTCTATATAAGCCATACCAATTTTTTAGGCCTGAATTACTGCTATCAGCTGTTGTAACGTTTGCATTTGTACTTGCATTCTTACTAACAGGTGTTGTTCCTTCTAATCCTAATTCATATCTACTTACATAGAATCCATGATATTTTTCTACACTTTCTATCATTTTATTATATTCTTGTTGTAAACTATCTTTTGTAAATAATCCATTATTATAACTTGTATCATTATCATAATCAGTTAACATGTCGGGTTCATGATAACTATCTGTACTTGTTGTGCAGCCACTTATTACTGTTGAACCACTTTCTGAGAAACTATATAATAATCCTTTATAATTATTTCCATCTTTTATTGCCATTGCTTTATTATTTGTTCCATTTTCTTCTGTATCAGATACTACTATTTCTACTGGTATCCACACAAACTCATTTCCGTCTGTATCTTGTATTACTAGTCCATCTGCTATTTTTTCATTTCCTGATACTATCTTAAACCCTGCTGGTATTGTTGCTGTATTGCCATTTGTATCTGTGTATTCTTCATTATCTTCTGCTATTTCTCCTGCAACAAATGTCTTGCTTTCTTCATAAATCTGTGCCATCTCAGCATTAGACTGGTTATATTCCTCTTGTATCTTATTTAACTCTGCTGCTTGAGATGCGCTTTTATTCATCATAGAGAAATAAGAAACAAAAATAATTCCTGCAACCAATAGCATTGCTGAAAGTACAAATATTGTAATAGAACCTCTCTCACTTTTTAATTTTTTTAAAAACATAATTTTTCTCCTTTGTTAACTTTCTATTTCTGAAAAATACTCATGTATTCTATTTATTAATTCTTGTCTTGTTTCTTCCATTGTCATATCTTCAACCTGTGCTCCAGCTAAAGTGATATGACCTCCACCACCTAGTTTTTCTAATATTATTTGTACATTAATATCTCCAATAGAACGTCCGCTTATACATATTTTATCTCCAGTGTTGCCAAGTACAAATGAAGCCGTAATATCACTTATTGTTAATAGCTCATCTGCTGCTTTAGCACAAATAAGATTTGCATCAGGTGATACTTCATCATATGTTGATATTGCTATTTCATTTTCTAGTATTTCTGCTTTTTTCACTATATCAGCTATTAAATTAAAACTCTTTAAATCACTTTGGAACCATTTTTTTACTCTTATTATATCAATACCACATCTACGTAAGTACGCAGCTGCTTCAAATGTTCTTACGCCTGTTTTAAATGTAAAGTTTTTAGTATCCATCATAATTCCTGCATATAAACTTTCTGCTTCTATTGTTTTTAAATCAATTTTTGCTTCTGCATATTGTAATAATTCTGTGACTAATTCTGCTGCAGATGATGCATATACTTCTTGAAACATTAATGTTGCATCTTCTATAAAGTCTGTGCTTCTTCTATGGTGGTCAACTACAACTATCTTTTTAGCTTTATCTAGTAACTCTGCACTATCTACATAATTTATTTTATGAGTATCAACTACAACTAATAATGTATCTTCATCTATGTTGTCTAATGCTACTTCTTTATTAATAATAACATCTTCATATTCTGGCTCTTTTTCTAAAGATTTCATAAAAGGCTCTAAAGCTGGTGTATTTTCACTACATACTATATATGCATTTGTATTTAAAGTTTTAGCTAAACGATAAATACCCATACAAGAACCAATACTATCCATATCAGGATTTGTATGTCCCATTACCATTACTTTACTTGCATCTTTTATCAAATTCTCTAATGCATGTGCTACTACCCTTGCTTTTACCTTAGTTCTTTTCTCTACCTCCTCTACTCTACCACCAAAGAATTTATATATTTCATTTTCACGAATTACTGCCTGATCTCCACCACGTCCTAAAACAACATCCATAGCACTCTGAGCTGATTTATATTTTTCTTTATCAGTATTTCCTTCATTTGATATTGCTATACTTAATGTAAACTGTACTTTTTCTTTAGTATCTATTTCTTTTATTTTATCCAAGATACTAAATTTATCTTCTTTAATATCATCTAAATATCTTTGTTCAAATAAATACACATATCTATCTCTGTCTGATTTTATTAAAACACCATTTGTTTTATTTGCCCAGTTGTACATTTCCTTATCTATCTCTGCAATTATTTGTGGTTTCTCTCCCGCATCTAATCTTTGCATTGTTTCTTCATAGTTATCCACCATTATAATTCCAATGCAAGATTTAGAATCTCTATATTCTTTTTGTAACTTCTTATTTTCTGTATCATCTATAAAGTATAAAATAACCATGTATTCCTTTTTATTTCTCTTGTCCTTATTCCTAAAGTTAACATATCTTCCCATTACTTTATACATATTATTTCCGATTTTCATCTCAGTTAAAATATCACTATTTCCGGCTCCACCACTTGCTATTTCATCTCTAATATCTACTATTAAATCATTTAAATATGTATTTATATCTATATTTGCAAATTCTGTTGTAAATTTAGTACTTCTCCATATTATATTTCCATCTGTTTCTAGGATAATTAATGGAAAAGGTGAATTTATTAAACTTGTTTTTGCTGCAGTATCTACTGTTAATGTTAAATCTTGCAATGTTTCTGATATTTCACTTTTTCTCTTTTTATTTGCATAATAAGTATATCCTACTATAATGAGATATAGTAATATTGAAGGAACTACCATGTTAAAGTTCTCTATACTGATTATCATTAATAAAATTAATATTATCGCTAAATATATCTTTGTTCTAGATACAAGCGAATCAAACACTTTTCTATTATTATTTTGCATAAATTTCTCCTTATACTAATTCTACTTTATTTTACTAGCAAATAGTAATTTTGTCAAGTTAGCGTTAACGCTTGAAAACCGAAAAATGCCGTATGAGAAAATTTCTCATACGACATCTTAAATTATTCTTGTTCTACATCTGCTACTTTTTCTAATTCTTTTTCTGTATTAATATGAATATTTTGGTATTTTTTCATACCTGTTCCTGCTGGGATTAATTTACCAATTATAACATTTTCTTTTAATCCTTCTAGATTATCTGTCTTACCTTTTACAGCTGCTTCTGTTAATACTCTTGTTGTCTCTTGGAATGAAGCTGCTGATAAGAAGCTATCTGTTGCAAGAGATGCCTTAGTAATACCAAGTAATACTCTCTTTCCTGTAGCAGGACGTTTTCCTTTAGCAATTGTTTCTTTGTTCTTATCTTCAAATTCATACATATCGATTAATTCACCTGGGAACATATCTGTATCTGCATTGTCTTCAACTCTAACTTTCTTAAGCATTTGTCTTCCGATTACTTCGATATGTTTATCATTTATATCAACACCTTGGTTTCTATAAACTTTTTGTACTTCTGAAATTAAGTATTCATATACTCCTTCTGGTCCTTTAATTTCTAGTATATCTCCTGGATTTATTGAACCTTCTATAAATGGATCTCCTGCTTCTACCATATCTCCATCTTTTACTTTCATCTTAGAACCAAATGGTATTGTATAAGATTTTGAAGTATCTTTTGAGGTAACAATAACTTCTTTCTTCTTCTTAGTCTCTTTAATTTTAACTTTACCATCTATTTCAGAAATTACTGCAACTCCTTTTGGTTTTCTAGCTTCAAATAATTCTTCAACTCTAGGTAAACCTTGAGTAATATCAGCTACACCTGCAACACCACCAGAGTGGATAGTTCTCATTGTAAGCTGTGTACCAGGTTCACCAATTGATTGTGCTGCAATAATACCAACAGATTCACCAATTGATACTAAATCTCTTCTTGCTAATCCCATTCCATAACATTTTTGACATACACCACGTTTTGAATGACATCCTAAAACTGAACGTACTTTTAATTTGTCAATTCCTGCTGCAATTATGTCTTCAGCTATTTTTTCAGTAATCATAGTATCTGTATCTACTATTAATTCTTTAGTTTCTGGATTATAAACATTTTCTAATGGATATCTTCCTATTAATCTTTCTTCCATCTTTTCGATTATTTGATTTCCATCTTTAATATCATAAACTGTAATTCCTTCGTCAGTACCACAATCGTATTCTCTTACTATAATATCTTGTGAAACGTCAACTAATCTTCTTGTTAAATATCCTGAGTCAGCTGTTCTTAAAGCTGTATCTGAAAGTCCTTTACGAGCTCCATGGGCAGATATAAAGTATTCTAATGCATCTAGTCCTTCTGCAAATGATGATTTAATCGGAATTTCAACTGCTTTACCTGTAGTACTTGCCATAAGTCCACGCATACCTGCGATTTGACGTAACTGGTTCATATTACCACGGGCTCCAGATTTAACCATCATATATATTGGGTTTAACTCATCAAAGTTTTCTTCCATTGCATTACTTACTTTATTTGTTGTTTCTTCCCAAACATTAATAACAGCATTATATCTTTCATCATCTGTTATTAAACCACGAACATATTGTTTTCTTATTTGCTCTACTTTTTCGTCAGCTTCTTTTAATAAAGCTTCTTTTGCTTCTGGCACCTTAACATCATCCATTGAGAATGTAATACCAGCTAAAGTTGAATATTTAAATCCTAAAGCTTTAATATAATCTATTACTTTTGCTGATTCTATTAATCCATGTATTCTAATTACTTTTTCAATAATTGTTCCCATTGATTTTTTCATAACAGGGAAGCTTATTTCATATTGGAATGGATCTTCTTTTCTATCAATAAATCCTAAATCTTGAGGAATTCCTTGGTTAAAGATAATTCTTCCAACACTTGTTTCTACTCTATGTGATTTTGTTTCACCATTTATATCTTTTGTTATTCTAACATTTATTTTAGCATGAATACCTACTTCATGGTTTTCATAAGCCATAATAGCTTCTTCTGGATCTTTAAAATATTTTCCTTCACCTTTTTCACCATCTAATACCATTGTTAAATAATAAGATCCTAAAATCATGTCTAGTCTAGGTACTGCAACTGGTTTACCATCTTGTGGTTTTAGTAAGTTATTTGTAGATAACATTAAATATCTTGATTCTGCTTGTGCTTCTAATGATAGAGGCAAATGAACTGCCATTTGGTCACCATCAAAGTCAGCATTAAATGCTTCACAAACTAATGGGTGAAGTTTTATTGCTCTACCTTCTACAAGTACTGGTTCAAAACTTTGAATACCAAGTCTATGTAGTGTAGGAGCACGGTTTAACATTACTGGATGGTCTTTAATAACTTCTTCTAATATTCCCCATACTTCTGGTCTTAATCTTTCTACCATTCTCTTAGCATTTTTTATATTTTGTGCAATTCCACGACCTACTAATTCTCTCATTACAAATGGTTTAAATAATTCAACTGCCATCTCTTTTGGAAGTCCACATTGATAAATCTTAAGTTCTGGTCCTACTACAATAACAGAACGTCCAGAATAATCAACACGTTTTCCAAGTAAGTTTTGACGAAAACGTCCTTGTTTTCCTTTTAATAAGTCTGATAATGATTTTAATGGTCTATTTCCAGCTCCTGTTACTGGTCTTCCACGTCTTCCATTATCAATTAAAGCATC
>CALXCH010000042.1 GCA_944386735.1 uncultured Clostridia bacterium | reverse complement strand
TTAACTTTTCTTTTAAAATATCATGATCTATGTTAGAAAAGAATTTACTAACATCACACTTTAATATATAATAAGTACCATATTTGATTTTACATTTATTATGAAATTTTAAAGCAAGTTCCACACCTCTATGAGTACCCATATTTTTTCTACTAGCTACATTTACATCTAAAAGACAAGGAAGTATAGCAGGATAAAGAATAAATCTTGCAACTAAATGATTTATAATTTTATCTTGAACATTTTGGCTTACGATTTCTCTTTTTTTAGGTTCATATATAATAAATTTATTATAAGGTCCAACAACATAACTTCTACTTTCTAGTATATCATGAACTCTTGTAATATAAATAGATTTATACTCCTTTAAATTTGCAACTCTTCTTTTGTTTCTAGTATTTTTACAAACTTCATTATAAGCTGATAAAATATTTTCAAATTTATAAGTATCTTCATATAAAAATCCATATCTTTTCATTTCTTCTACTCCTAAAATAATATAAAACAATATAAAATATTAAAAACAATATACTATATGGAAAATATTTCCAATTGCAAATAGATTATATACAAAAATTCAAAAATTTTCAATAGATAAAAATGCTGTTTTTTGGGACGGGGTCAAAAAACAACATTAACAGATAAAAAACATTGTTTTAAAAGTTAAAGTAAAAAATGGAAAAACTTTGAAAAAAATTTATAATATCTAAGAAAATATGCTAATATATCTTTACATTGTAAAAATAAAGGAATTTTTTAATCTATAAATCTAAACCTAATTCAGGTGAAGTTTTCACAAAAATTAAATTTATATTTAAGAATCTAAAAAAATTCCTAAAAAGGCAAAAGAAGAAAAATAAAGAAAATAAAAGAAAAGAGAAGGAAGAAAGGGAAAAATACAATTAAAAAATTTGACAAAAAAATAATTTATGTTATAATAAAAATATAGAAATAAGGAGCCACATGAAGTGGTTGCCGTTGAATGTTTATTAAAAATACACACTCTTAGCTAAGCAGAGTGTGTATTTTCTAGTTTTGTTTGCTTAATATATGTACAAGTACAATTATTAAGGTTATGTTTATGATAGTTGCTGATACAAGACCAGCAAATAATAATTTAATTGTTAATAATAAGTACTGTTCTACCATATAACATCACCTCCTTTAATAGTGGAGGCAACACACTTCTGCTTTTCCTTATTTCTTAAGGGATATTATATAATATGATTTATATATAAGTCAATATATAATTATAAATAAATATAAAAAATATACCCCTCCCTTTACAAAATACCAGGCGGGGTATATAATATATTCCGAGGTGAGAAGGTTGGAAAATAATTGTTGTAAAAAACAAACAAAAAGAAGTGAGCAAGAAAAGAAAACAATAAATAATAGATTAAATAGAATAGAAGGGCAAGTAAGAGGAGTAAAGAAAATGATAGAAGAAGATAGATATTGTGATGATGTCTTAATTCAACTATCAGCGATAAATAAATCAATAAAAAGTTTAGCAAATCATATATTAGAAAATCACATGTATACTTGTGTATATAATGATTTAGAAAAAGGAAACTATGAAATAATAGATGAAGTAGTAAATTTGTTTAGGAGGTTTCAATAATGCAAAAGGTTGTATTAAAAATAAGTGGCATGACCTGTAGTGCATGTTCTAATGGATTAGAAAAATACTTAAATAAACAAGAAGGAATAATTTCTGCTACTGTAAATCTAGTTATGGCAACTGCACAAATAGAATATGATGAAACAAAAGTAGATAGAAAAATGCTAGATACTTTTGTAAAAAAAGCAGGGTTTAAAAGCTTAGGAGAATATGATGGAAAAGAAGAAGAAAATAATTACAAAAGAAATAAAATATTATTTGTAGTGTTTGGAGTACTTGCAGTAATACTTTTGTATATATCAATGGGGCATATGATAGGACTTCCAATATTTGAATTGTTAGATATGAGTAAGAATCCAATAAATTATGCAGTAACATTGTTTATACTTACAATTGCTTTTTTAGCTTATGGTTTTGATATTATAAAAAATGGATTTAAAAACTTAATACATAAGGATCCTAACATGGATACATTGGTTGCAATAGGAGTCTTAAGTAGCTTTCTATATAGTACATATAGTATGATTATGATAATAAGAGGAGATAACTCTTATGTACATGAACTATATTTTGAATCATCAGCAATAGTAATATTCTTTATAAAACTTGGAAGATATTTAGATGGAATAAGTAAAGATAAAACGAAAGAAGCAATTAAAAAATTAGTACAAATAACACCAAGTAAAGCTATTGTAAAAGTAGACGGAAAAGAAAAAGAAGTTACAATAGATGAAATTAAAAAAGGAGATACAGTAGTTAGTCATGCAGGAGATAGAATTTCAGTAGATGGAAAGATAACAAGAGGAAAAGCACACTTAGACGAATCATTCTTAACAGGAGAGAGTAAGCCAGCAAGTAAAAAAGAAGGCGATAAAGTAATTGCTGGTAGTATTAACTATGATGGATATATAGAGTATGAAGCAGAAAAAATAGGAAGAGATTCTACTATATCTCAAATTGTAAAATTAGTAGTAGAAGCAACAAACACAAAAGCACCAATAGCCAAGGTAGCAGATAAAGTAAGTGGATATTTTGTACCAATAGTAATATTAATTGCAATTATATCTTTTATAGCATACTTATTATTAGGTTTTGGCGTAGGAGAAGCCTTAACAACATTTGTAACAATATTAGTAGTGGCATGTCCATGTGCACTTGGACTTGCTACACCACTTGCAATAGTAGTAAGTGAAGGAAAATGTGCTAAGAACGGAATATTAGTAAAGAAAAGTGAAATATTAGAAAATGCAGAAAAAATAAACACAATAGTATTTGACAAAACAGGAACATTAACATATGGTAAATTAAAGATTTCAGAAATATTAAATTATAGTAGTAATTTAAACGAAGAAGAATTATTAAGAATAACGGGAAGTATAGAAGCAAGATCTACACA
Organism: uncultured Clostridia bacterium; assembly: GCA_944386735.1. Lineage (GTDB taxonomy): Bacteria > Bacillota > Clostridia > TANB77 > CAG-508 > CAG-269. The sequence goes on along the minus strand of CALXCH010000042.1, from coordinate 10,922 downwards.
CCCAATAGCAAAAGCATTTTCTGATTACTTAAAAGAACATAAACTAGGAAAATATAATGTAGAAGATTTTAAAAACTTAAGTGGTTTAGGAATAACAGGAAAAGTAGAAGGAAAAGAATATAAACTTGGAAATTATAAAATATTAGAACATTTTAATATTGAAGATAAAAATATGGATAAATATAAACAAGAAGAAAAAGAATTAGCTAAAAAAGGAAATAGCATTATATACGTAGTAGAAGAAAATAAAATAATTGCTTTAATTGGAGTAAATGACTTAGTAAGAGAAAATGTAAAAGATGTAATAAAGAAATTAAATGAAAACAATATAGAAACAATAATGCTAACAGGAGATAATAAAGATACAGCTGAGCTAATTGCAAAAGAAATAGGAATAACAAAAGTAATTGCAGATGTAGTGCCAGAACAAAAAACAAATACAATAAAAGACTTGAAAAAACAAGGAAAGATAGTCATGATGTGTGGAGACGGAATAAATGATAGTCCAGCATTAGCTACTGCAGATATAGGAGTAAGTGTAAATTCTGGAACAGACATTGCAATGGACTCATCAGATGTTATCTTAATGAAAAATGACTTAAGTAAAATATTAGACTTAATACTAATTAGTAAAAAGACAATAAGAAATATAAAAGAAAACCTATTTTGGGCATTTTTCTATAACAGTTTAATGATACCAATAGCAATAGGAATATTAAAGCCAATAGGAATATCAATAAACCCGATGATAGCAGGATTAGCAATGACATTAAGTAGTTTAACAGTAATATTAAATGCGTTAAGGTTAAGATGAGACAATTGGGGACGGGGCTCATTTGTCTCACTTTCCAAATAAATTATAAAAAAATATAAAGGAGGAATTAAAAATGTTTGGAGAAAACAAAACTGTAAAAACATTAAATATTGAGGGAATGACATGCAATCACTGTGCAAAAATGGTAGAGGAAACTTTAAAGGAAGTACCAGGTGTAAAATCTGTAAAGGTAAGTTTAGAAAATAAAACAGCAGAAGTTACATTAAAAGAAGATGTAGATGATAGCGTCCTAAAAAAGGCAGTAGAAGATGCTGGATATGAAGTAGCATAATAGTAAAATACTTTTATAAATTAGTAAAGATATCACGATATGTGGTATCTTTTTTTGGTATAAAATCGATAAAATTAGTTTAAATATAAATTTAACAAAAATATAAAAATTTATTTAAAAGTGCTTGCAAAAAAATGTTCTATATGATATAAATAATAAAACATGTGAAGAAAAATTTAAGATAGAGTAAAATAATAATTATTGCTTAGGAGTGATAAGAATGCAGAAACAAAAAATAATGGAATTATTAAATATAGGTGAAAATAAAGAAGTAGAATTTAAAGAAGCAAGGAGAAAATTACCAAAATCAATATGGGAAACTTATTCTTCTTTTGCAAATACAAAAGGGCGGAATAATTGTTTTAGGTATAAAAGAAAACAAAGAAAATAAAAAGTATGAAGTACAAGGAATAGAAAATATAAATGATATTTTAAAAAATTTTTGGAATACTATAAATAATAAGCAAAAAGTAAGTAATAATATTATAAATGATGATTATATTAAAATAATAAAAATCGAAAATAAAAATATTATTATAATAAATGTACCTAGTGCTAATAGAAAAGATAAACCTGTATATATAAACAATAATCCAATAATAGGAACATATAAAAGGTTCCATGAAGGAGATTATAAATGTACTGAAGCAGAAATTAAAGTAATGGTTAATGAAAGTATGGAAAAATCAAAAGATGAAATAATTTTAGAAGAATATGATATTGACGATATAGATAATGAAACATTAGAGAGTTATAGAAAAAGATTTAAATTACATAAAGGTGCTGACCATGAATGGAATAATTTAACAGACAAAGAATTTCTACATATGATAAGAGCTTTAGACAGGAAAACAGATAGATTAACATTAGCAGGCTTGTTAATGTTTGGTAAAGTCCAAGACATTGTACAGGTAAAACCTAATTATTTTCTAGATTATAGAGAAATAAATGATATAACAACAGAAAGATGGTCAAATAGAATAACATCATCAGAAGATGAATGTTGGTCTGGAAATTTATGGACATTTTTTACAAAGATAGTAAATAGATTAACAGCAGATATAGAAGTGCCTTTTGCCTTAGATAAAGATATGATGAGAATTGATGATACAGATGTACATAAAAGTGTAAGAGAACGGACTTGTAAATACTCTTATACATACAGATTATTCTGAAAGTGGAAGTATAGTTATTGAAAAAGGACAAGATTATTTTAAATTTTCTAATCCAGGAAACTTACGTGTGCCAGCAGATATTGTAATGAACGGTGGAATAAGTGACCCAAGAAATATGATTTTACACCAAATGTTTTCTTATTTAGGTTTTGGAGAAAGAGCTGGTTCTGGTCTATATATGATTAGGAGTGTATGGGAAAATAAAAGTTGGATAAAACCTGAACTTAAAGACAGACTAAATCCAAATAGAACAATATTAACATTATACATGAAAAAGGCTAAAAATTATACCAATAATTATCCCAATAATTATACCAATAATTATCCTAATAAATTAAATAAAATTCAATTACAAATTATTGAAATAATAAAAGAAAATCCAACAATTACTGCAAAGGAAATATCAGAGAAAGTAGGAAATCGTGGATTACCAGCAATTAAATGGAATTTAAAACAGTTAAAAGAAAATGGAATATTAGAAAGAAAAGGAACTACTAGAAGGGGAATGTGGATTATAAAGATTTAGCTTGCAATAGTTTGGGTAAAATTCTATTTGCTATTTATAATAATAAATGTTAAAATAGGTTTATACCTTTTAAGAAAAGAGAAGTCAAATGAGAGAAAAGATAACAAAAGTAAAAGATTTTAGTATAAAAAATATAAAGTGGATAATATTATTTATATTATTAATAATGATACTTGCAATTGTAGAAGATGTATTTGAAAAAGAAATAATGAAATTAGATATAATTGGATATGGCATAGTTTCTAGTCTAATAGATCCATCTGTAACTCCAATTGCAATTGTAATAACAAACTTAGGTGGAGCAATTGTAATTTGCACATTAACAATAATATTGTTATTATTAGTAAAAAATAAAAAAATAAGTTTTTGTATTTTATTAAATTTAATAATTACAACATTATTAAATTTATTTTTAAAAAATATAATACAAAGACCAAGACCAGTTGAATTTAGATTAATCTCAGAAACAGGTTATAGTTTTCCATCTGGCCACTCAATGATAAGTATGGCATTTTATGGATTTTTAATTTATTTAATATATAAATATTTTAAAAATAGAAAATTAAAAATAATATTAATAACATTTTTAAGTATTTTAATAATTGCTATTGGAATAAGCAGAATATACTTAGGAGTACATTATACAAGTGATGTAATTGCAGGATTTATGATATCAGTATGTTATTTAATAATTTATACAAGTTTAGTAAAAAAATATATAATAGAAAGAGAAGAGAAAAATGAAAGCAAAAACGAAGAAATTAATAAATAGTTTTAAATATGCATTTACGGGAATAGTTACATCTTTTAAAACAGAGCAAAATATGAAAATACATGTATTGATAATGATACTTGTAATTATTGCGGGGATAGTGTTAAAAGTAAGTGCATTGGATTGGATAATTTTAGTTATTATGTTTGCATTAGTGATATCAGCAGAATTGTTTAATACAGTTATAGAGACAGTAGTTGACATGATAACTATGGAAAAAAATGAAAAAGCAAAAATTGCAAAAGACATAGCAGCAGGAGCAGTATTAGTTTTAGCAATTGGAAGTGTAATTGTAGGCTTAATTATATTTATTCCAAAAATATTGATTTTTATAAAATAAAAAAATAAAAAATAAAAATATGCGTAATAGAAAAAATTTCTATTACGTTTTTTTGTATTTAAAAACAAATATTAAAAAAATCCTTCTAAAAATTGCTAAATAAAAAATAACAAAAATCGACATAATAAAAATATATAAATAAAAAAGGAGGAATTTTTAAATGAAAAAAATAGTTAGCATTATTAGTATATTAATGATAATAACTGTAGCTGTTTTTACAGGAAATGTTTATGCAGATTCATTAGATACCATACAAGTAGAAACATCTAAAGATTTAATAAGACCAGGTGAAGAAGTAAGAGTAAATGTAGAATTTGGTCAGGCTTTAGGTTCATATACATTTGATATCGCTTATGATAATAGCATATTTGATTATGTGTCTAGCGAGGGCGGAACACCAAATGATACAGGAACTAAAGTAAGAGTAGTTTTTTATGATTCAACAGGAGGAACAAATCCACGAACAAATATGAGTGTAACATTTAGAGCAAAAAGTGATATAACAACTTCAAATCCAACAGAATTTAATGTAACAGCAGAAGGTTTAGCGAATTCAGATGCATCTGTAAATTATGATGATATAACTTCGCCAATTACCAAAAATGTAACAGTTGAGCCACAATATGTAGATTATACATTAAATCTAGAAGCTGTAAATGGAACTCTTGTAAAAGGAGAAGAAAATGAGATGAAATTATCTTATTCTTCACCTATGGGACGTTATTATGATAAAGCAAGACTTGTAGCAGAAAGCACAGGAGCAGGAAATGTACAGTTAATAGGAACAGATGAATCACAATTAGACCATGACATAATCCAAAGTGGTTGGGGAGAAGAACAAGGATATAAAATAGGTGGAAAAGATGTATCACAAGTATTAAATGTTAGAGGAATATTTAGTGAAGCAGGAGAGTACAAGATTACATTAAAATTAATAGATAGAGATAATTCTGATAGTGTTATAGCACAAAAAACATTTGACTTTACAGTAGCAGAGCAAGCAACCACACCACCTCCAACAACAGGAGGGGAAACAAATAACGGAACAGAAGAAACAACTCCAGAAGAAGAAATAACTCCACCAGTAGAAGTTGAAGAAAATGTAGTAGAAAACACAACACCAACTAAACTTCCAAAAACAGGTATAAATATATATCTTCCAATTTCTATTATATTAATCATATTAGTTGCAACAGTAATTTACTATAATAGAAAGAAAATTGAAAAATAGTAAAAATATAAAATAATAAAAAGTAAATGAGTTTTTCTCATTTACTTACATATAAAACATCTTGTTTCGGAAGGGTAATCAAATGAAAACAAAAAATAAAAAAACGATTGTTAATATTTTTTTAGTTGCAATTATTTTAGGGATTTTGACTTGGTTTGGAATAGAAAAATATAAAGAAGAAAGAATAAGAGATGAAAATTATAAAGTGCAAAATGTTAGTACTAATGTAAGTAATAATGAAGAAGAAAACGAAAATAAGAAAATTAAAAAAGAGTATCCAAAGGAAGAAGTAGTTACAGAATATAAAGGATATGATGTTATAGCAAAACTAGAAATACCTGAAATAAATTTAGAAACTTATGTATTAAAAACATATTCAAATGCATCTTTAAATATATCAGTTGTGAGATTTTGGGGAGCAAAGCCAAATACAAGTGGGAACTTTTGTATAGCAGGACATAATTTTAAAAATAAAAATATGTTTCATAATTTAAAAAATTTAAGTGTAGGGGATAATCTTTTGGTAATTGATAATCTTGTCGGAAAAGTAGAATATGAAATTTACAATGTGTATAAAGTATTACCAGAAGATGTAAGCTGTTTATCACAAGAAACTAATGGTAGAAAGGAAGTAACGTTAATTACTTGTACAAATGATTCTAAAGAAAGAATTATAGTAAAGGCAAAGGAGAAGGAATAAAATGAGTATTTTTAAAAATAAAAAAACATATATAGTACTTATTATAATTCTTTTTTTAGGATGCTTAATTTTAGTAGTAACTAATGCAACAGATAGTTCTAATGGTATAGAAGATTTTCCAGATAGTTATAAACCATATTTAGAGGAATTAGCAAAAAAACATCCTAATTGGAAGTTTACAGCTCTTTATACAAATTTAGATTGGACCTATGTAATAGATAATGAAAATGAATTTGGCAAAAATCTAGTTCCTAAAAATTATTCTGATAGATGGAAAAATACAAAACCAGGAGAATATAATGTCGAAGTAGACGCAGGTTGGGTAGATTCATCAAGACAAGCAGTAGAGTTTTGTATGGATCCAAGAAACTTTTTAAATGAAGTTAGAATATTTCAATTTGAAGGATTATCTTTTAGTGAGCAAACAAATAATTTAGATGGAGTAGAAAAAATACTTTATGGAACAGAATTTTATAATACAAAGGTGTCTTATGTAACAAGTAGTGGGCAAACTATCAATATGTCTGAAAAATATTCTGATTTAATATTAAGAGGAGGCCAAACTTCAAAAGTAAGTCCATACCATTTAGCATCAAGAATAAAACAAGAAGTTGGACCATTTTTATCACATGCCTCAATTAGTGGAACAGTACCAGGTTTTGAAGGATTATACAATTTTTATAATATAGGAGCAACAAGTTCATCAGAGCCTATGGGAGCAATAAAAAATGGACTTCAGTATGCCAAGGATGGAAAAGGAGCAAGTGAAGCTACAAAAACTAAGTTCTTAATTCCCTGGAACACAAAAGAAAGAGCGATAACAGGAGGAGCAATTTTTATAGGTGATAGTTATATAAATCAAGGACAAAATACAGTATATTTACAAAAGTTTGATGTAACAGGAAGTAGCTTATTTTGGCATCAGTATATGACAAATGTACTTGCTCCTTATAGTGAATCAAAATCTATATATAATGGATACAAAAATAGTAATTTATTAGATATTCCAATGGATTTTATTATTCCAATATATAATAATATGCCGGAAATACCAACACAGAGTCCAAGTATTAATCCAAGTGACTTTACAGATGATAATACAAGAGTTTATTGCACGGCAACTAATGTAAATGTAAGAACAGGACCAGGAACTTCTTATGAAGTGATAACTATGCTACAAAATGGAAATCAAATGACAAGAATAAAAAAAGGAATTGGAACTGGTGACAGATGGGATATGGTAAAACTTTCAAATGGTATTATTGGTTATATTTCACAAAACTATGTAACAGAACTTCCTCCTGTTCAAATAGAAAAAATAGAACTTTCTATTGATAATAAAGTTATAAATAAAGGAGAGACTAAAAAGCTAGAAGTTAAAATAACACCAGAAGAAGCAAAAGACCATAAAGTAATATTTTCGTCAAGTAATCCAAATGTTGTAACAGTAGATGATAAAGGTAATTTAAGAGGAATAACAAGTGGAAAAGCTATTATAACGGTTAAGGCAGAAGAAAATAATGTACAAAGTAGCGTAGAAATAGAGGTTTATAGTAAAGTTACAAATATTTTGATAGATAATAATGATGTGTATATGCAAGTAGGGGACGCTTTTAAAATAAATGCAGAAGTAGAACCAGATGATGCAAATGAAAAAGGTATACTTTTTGAAAGTAGTAATAGTAATACAGTAACGGTTGATACAAATGGAAACTTAGAAGCAAAACAAGAAGGAACAGTCATTATAATGGTTAAATCAAAGGAAAATGAAGAAATTAAAAAAGAATGTAATGTAACAGTTGTAAGAAAGATGGAAGACTCGGAAATTCACTTTGATAGTTCATTAAATTTAGATAGTTTAGAAATATCAGGAATAGATTATGATAAAAATAAAGTTTCTGATTTAAAAGATTTAATTACAACAGATTTAGAGTTAGAATTTGTAAATTATAAAGGAGAAACTTTAGAAGATGATGATATTGTAGGAACAGGAAGTAAAATATTAGTAAAAGAAAATGGAATTATTTTAAGAAAATATACAATTATAATATATGGTGATAGCAATGGAGACGGAAAAATAAATAGTGTAGATTTATTAGTCCTTCAACGTCATATATTAGAGTTGCAAAAATTAGATGATATATTTATGAAAGCAAGTAATGTAAGAAAGATAGGTGCAAAACCGACATCTGTTGATTTATTATTAATCCAAAGACATATACTAGGACTTCAAAAAATAGAACAATAAAAGGAGAATGCAATGGCTAAAAATATAATTTTAAGAATAAAAAAATTAAATAATAAAATGAAGTTTTTAATTGTTTTAATAATTTCCTTTATTTGTATAATTTCTTTTTATAAAACTTATGCAAATACTTTTGGGACAGTTTATCTAGAAAGTAATAAAGATATTCTTGAAATAGGTGAAGAAGTAGAGATTAGTATTAATATAGATAATTTTAAAACTGCTGCATATACTTTATATCTTTACTTTGATGAAGAAAAATTCCAATATGTTGGAGAATTAGAAAATGTTAATGTAGATGGAAACAGAATTATATATGTTTGGTATGATGAACAAGGAGGAAATAATCCAAGAAGCGGAGAATTAGTAAAATTTAAATTCGAAGCAAAAGAAAGTGGCCTTGCAACATTTAATATAGATGGAGAATTTTATACTGAAAAAGGTCAAGAGGTAGAAGTAGAATTTAAAGAGAAACAAGTTCAAGTTGGAAAAGAAGAAACGAATTTAGAAAAGCAAGCAAAAGAAGAAGTAGGGCAAGATAGTAATTTAAGTAATTCGAATCTTCAAAACTTAAGACTTAGTATAGAGGGAATGGTACCAGATTTTAATAAGGATGTTTTTGATTACTATTTAAATGTAGATAGTAGGGTAAAAGACATAGAAGTTTTAGCAACAAGTGAAAATAAAGATGCAAGCATAGAAATTACAGGAAATGAGAATTTAAAAGATGGTTTAAATTTAATAAAAATACAAGTAACATCAAGTGATAAAACAAGTAGTAGTTCATATCTAATTAATGTTACTAAAACTAATGATATAGAATCTGCAAATACTGATTTAGAAACTTTAGCAATTGAAAACACACTTCTTTATCCAGCGTTTGATACAACTGTTACTAATTATAGTGCTGAGGTTAATAATAATATAGAACGAATAAATTTGCTTGCAATACCAGAAGATGAAGAAGCAACTATAGAAATAAAAAGAAATGATGTTTTAAAAGAAGGAAATAATGAAATTAGAATTATTGTAACAGCTAGAAATGGATATACTAAAAAAGAGTATTATATTAATGTATATAAAAGAAATAGCGAAGAAGAAGCAAAGTACCAAGAAGAACAAAAAAATAACCAAGAAAAATTAAATCAAATTTATGAAATACAAAAAACAAGCAATGAACAAGAAGAAAGTGAAGAAAACCAAGAACAAGTAAAGAAGAATGAACAAGAAGGAAAAGAAGAAAGAAGCCATCTAGTTGCTTTCTTTACACTTATTGCTATAATTCTAATTATTGCAAGTGTTTCTATATTAGTTGGAAAAAAGAAAAATAAAAAATCTAAATAAAATATAAAAAATAACAATGAAATTTTGATTAGAAAAGATAAAAGTATCTAATAGCTAAATATCAAATTGATTTTGAGTGCTATTAGATACTTTATTTTTATAATATAAAATAAAACAAATATAAAAGAGTATTTATTCTTGTAAAATATTTTCTTTAGAACGAGGATATGGTTTTTGGATATCTGTTATTCCAAGTAAATAGTCTGTAGATGTATTATAATAGCTAGCTAAATTTATTAAAATTTTTGTAGGAATATCATTTTCCCCAGTTTCATATTTTGAATATCCAGTTTGTGACATATTTAATATGGCAGCAACTTCTCTTTGAGTTAAATCGTTATCCTCTCTTAGAGATCTGATTCTATCATAAGCTTTTTCATATTTATTATTCATTTTTTTCTCCTCCTTTTTATTGTGCGACAAAATCAATTTTTTATTAAAAAAGTTTGAGGATTTTTCTACGAAAATGTAAAAAGTATATGAAAATACGCAAAAAATACATTTTATAAAAATATTTTAAAATATTTTAAAATTACTATTGACTTATAATCTGAATTAGGTTAAAATAATAGACGAATAACCTGAAACAGATTAAACAAAACAAAGGTAGAGATACTAAAATAAAACAGCTTTTAAGTGTTTCAGGCAGGAGGCTGTTTTATTAATTTCTTAACTATAAATATAGTAAGAAAATAACAACACTAAGAGAAAATAAGGAGGTGAAGGAGGAAGATGTGAAAAGAGTTATATATCATCAAGGTAAAAGAATGATCAAAAAAAAGATAAACAAAAAGAAAGTAGTTGGGGTAATACTTGTAATTGCTTTAATTATTTTTTCAATTGTGTATGTGTGTACAGCTAAAAATGATGATAAACAAGAAAATGTCATTGATACATCATCACAGGTAACTAATAATACTGGGCCTACAAATTCTGTTTCTGAAGAAGAGAAAGAAAAGAAATATGAAGATGTTGATATACCTGAACAAGTAGGTGGTTATGATGTACTTGGACAATTAGTTATCGATAAAATTGGTGTAAGACAAAACATTTTAAGCAAAACAGAAAGTGGTTCATTAAAACTTGGGGTAACTAAATTCTATCCACCACAGGTAAATGTGAATGAGCCTGGTAACTTTTGTATATGCGGTCATAATTGGAACAATATTTTAAAAAGATTAGATGAGATGAATGTGGGAGATCAATTCTATTTAATTACAAGGGAAACGAAAGAAAGAATAGATTATGAAATATATAATAAATATTCTTGTGACCCAACAGATTTAACTTGTTTAGATCAGAACCAAGATGGAAATAAAGAAGTAACTCTAATAACATGTAATCCTGGGGGATTAACTAGACTTATATGTAAGGCAAGGGAAGTATAATGCTAAAAAGCATAGAAAAGTGTATATAAAGATACATAAGATTATAAAAATAAGAAAGGAATGATTTTTAAAATGAAAATGAAAAATAAAATATT
>CALXCH010000041.1 GCA_944386735.1 uncultured Clostridia bacterium | reverse complement strand
AAATGTGTAAGAGAATTAATATTTAATGAGCATAAAAGAGTTGATGGAAGAGCTTTAGATGAAATAAGACCATTATCATGTGAAGTAGGAGTGCTTCCTAGAACTCATGGTAGTGCATTATTTACAAGAGGACAAACTCAAGTATTATCTGTTGCAACACTTGGAATGATTAGTGAGGAACAAACTTTAGATGGAATAGATACTGAAGAGTCAAAAAGATATATGCACCATTATAATTTCCCACCATATTCAGTAGGAGAAGCAAGAACATCAAGAGGACCTGGAAGAAGGGAAATAGGTCATGGAGCATTAGCTGAAAAAGCATTAGTTCCAGTATTACCATCAAAAGAAGAATTCCCATATGCAATAAGAGTAGTATCAGAAGTATTATCTTCAAATGGATCTACTTCACAAGCAAGTATTTGTGGAAGTACATTATCATTAATGGATGCAGGTGTTCCAATAAAAAGACCAGTTGCAGGAATTTCAACAGGATTAGTTACAAATCCAGATAATGATGAAGACTATGTAATGATTGTAGATATTCAAGGAATAGAAGATTTCTTTGGAGACATGGACTTTAAAGTTGGTGGAACTAAAAAAGGAATTACAGCAATTCAAGTTGATATTAAATGTGATGGTTTAACATATGACATAATAAAAGAAGCTTTTGAAAAAACAGAAAAAGCAAGAAATTATATATTAGATAATGTAATGTTACCAGTAATTAGTGAACCTAGAAAAGAAGTATCTAAATATGCACCAAGAATTGTAAGCACTATGATAAATCCAGAAAAAATAAAAGATGTTATCGGACCTGGTGGAAAAATGATAAATAAAATCATAGACGAAACAGGTGTAAAAATAGATATAGAAGAAGATGGACAAGTATTAATATATTCAACAGACAGTGAAAAAGCAATCCAGGCATTAGAAATGGTAGAAGATATAGTAAGAGAAGTCGAAGTTGGAGGAATTTATTACGGAGAAGTAGTAAGAATAATGAACTTTGGAGCATTTGTTGATTTAGGATGTGGAGGAAAAGAAGGATTACTTCATATATCTAAAATATCTAATAAGAAAATAAAACATGTAGAAGATGTACTTCATGTCGGAGATAAAGTTACAGTAAAAGTAATTGATATAGATGACCAAGGTAGAATAAATCTTTCAATGAAGGACTTAAATGATAAAAATGAAAAGGATGTAAAAGAAGAAAAATAAATTAAAAGCTGTGGAAAATTTCCATAGCTTTTGCTAAAGAATGGAGAGCTTGTATGGCGAAAGAAAAAAAATCAATATTAGGTAAAGTTGCATATATAATAACAATAATAATATTATGTGCTTTAATATATTTTGCTTACCAATATTATCAAATTAATAATTTTAATAGTTTTGTAAAAAGCGAGGCAAATCTTTATACATCAAAATTTAAAAGAGACAATGATGTAAAATATAGTGATAAAAAAAGCTATAGTATAGAATCAGATAAATATAATGATGCAATGTTTTATGAGCAAGTAAAAGTGGAGAAGAATCAGCCTTATAAAGTAACTTGCATGGTAAAAACGCAAAATGTGGAAGCAAAGAATGGAAATTCTGGAGTAGGAGCGCAAATTTCAATTGAAGGATCAACAGAAAGGTCTGTTGCAATTCAAGGAACGGCGGATTGGCAAAAAATTGAATTAATATTTAATAGTAAAGATAGAGAAGAAGTAAATATAGGGTTTAGATTAGGAGGAAATTTAGGAGAAGCAAAAGGAAAAGCATGGTTTTCCGATTTTTCTGTGGAAAAAGGAACCCCAGAAAATAATAGTAATTGGGATTTTGCATGCTTTATATTTAAAACTACAGATGTTAATATAAATAATAATCAAATTAATTTACAAGTAACAAATAGTGATATAAAAGATATAAAAAATACAATTTCAAGGTTTGAAAACTCATGTTATACTTTGTCAGAAGGAAAAATGACAGCAAATTGTGATATTTATGAATTAGATACGCCTTTATCTAGTTTATCATATGATGAAGAATTTGGTTATTATGTAGCGCCAGAAGATGTAGAAAACCAAATAAAAGATGTGATTTCAAATAATGATTATGACCATATATTTGTAGTAGTAAGACTTCGGAGATGAAGAACATGAAGATGATATACAAGTAAATGATTGGATAGGATTAGGCTCAATGGATTATTATGGAATAGGATTTTCAAATATAAGGCTTCCAAATGATTCTGAAAGTTATATATATAAGTATGATAGGAGAATAAACCAGTTCCCAGAAGAAGTCTTTTTACATGAATTTTTACACACATTAGAAAGAAATGCAAAGGAATATGGTTATGAAAGACCAGAATTACATGCATATGAAAGTTATGGCTATAAAAATGAAGCTATAGTAGGACAAAGAGATTGGTATAAAGATTATATGAATAAAGAAATAAAAACAAGTGATGGAAATGTAGGATTACCGCCAGAAATATATACATTAAAACCAGCTAAGAGCAGTAATTTCCAAAACGGAACAACTAAGGTCGATGCTTTCAAAGAGCCGGAAAATATAATAGAAGAAATAAAACAAACAATAGAGCAAATAATTAGAAAAATAGAGGAAAGAAGGTAATTAACTTGAAGGTAACAGATTTCGATTATGACTTACCAAAAGAATTAATAGCGCAAACACCTATAGAAAAAAGAGATGAATCAAGACTTATGGTTTTAGATAGAAGTAAACAAACAATAGAACATAGAAAGTTTAAAGATATAATAGAATATTTAAAACCAGGAGATGTATTAGTTAGAAATAATACGAAAGTAATACCAGCGAGATTGTATGGAAGAAAAGAAACAGGAGCACATGTAGAATTCTTATTATTAAATAATATAGAAGGTGACATCTGGGAATGTATTGTAAGACCTGGAAATAAACTACATGTTGGAGCAAAAGTAAATTTTGGAGATGGATTATTAAAAGCAGAAGTATTGGAGACTATGGAAGGAGGAACTAGAAAAGTAAAATTTTCTTATGATGGAATATTTAATGAAATATTAGATAAAATAGGACTTATGCCACTTCCTCCATATATACATGAATCTTTAAAAGATAATGATAGATATCAAACAGTATATGCAAAATATGAGGGTTCAGCTGCGGCACCAACAGCAGGTTTGCATTTTACGGAAGAATTATTAAAAGAGTTACAAGATAAAGGCATAGAAATTGCAAATGTAACTTTACATGTAGGAATAGGAACGTTTAGACCAGTAAAAGAAGAAAATGTGGAAGAACATAAAATGCATACAGAACATTTTTATATTAAAAAAGAAGATGCAAATTTAATAAATAAAGCAAAAAAAGAAGGAAGAAGAGTAATAGCGGTTGGAACAACTTCTTGTAGAGTACTAGAAACAATAGCAGATGAGAATGGTATGGTAAAGGAAACAGAGGCAGATACAGGAATATTTATTTATCCAGGATATAAATTTAAATGTTTAGATGGGTTAATTACAAATTTCCATTTACCACAATCAACACTTCTTATGCTAGTATCTGCATTGGCAGGAAAAGATTATATAATGAGAGCATATAAAGAAGCAGTAAAAGAAAAATATAAATTCTTTAGCTTTGGAGATGCAATGTTTATATATTAATTTTTTGCTGATTTGTTAGTTAGCTATTTAATTAGCTGTTTAGTTAGCTGTTTTTTGGGACGGGGTCAAAAAACAGCTAATCGAAACAGATTAAAATAAATGATGAGTTTAAAAATAAAATAAGGAAAAAGATAAAAGCTGTTTTTTGACCCCGTCCCAAAAAACAGCATCGTCAAGGAGGATTAAATGAAAGCAGCAGTAACTTATGAATTATTACATGTAGATAAACGGAACGGGAGCAAGAAGAGGAGTGATTCATACTCCTCATGGAGATATACAAACACCAATATTTATGCCTGTAGGAACGCAAGCTACTGTAAAATCAATGACACCAGAAGAATTAAAAGATGAAGTTAAAGCTCAAATAATATTATCAAATACATATCATTTATATTTAAGACCGGGAAGTAAGATAGTAAAAGAAGCAGGTGGACTTCATAAATTTATGAATTGGGACAGGCCAATTCTTACAGATAGTGGAGGATTCCAGGTATTTAGTTTAGGTGATTTAAGAACAATATCAGAAGAAGGTGTGGAATTTAAATCACATTTGGATGGAAGCAAACACATCTTTACTCCAGAGAGTGTTATGGAAACAGAAGAAGATTTAGGTGCAGATATAATAATGGCATTTGATGAATGTTGTCCTTATCCATCAACATATGAATATACTAAAAATTCAATGGAAAGAACAACAAGGTGGGCTAAAAGGTGTAAAGAAGCTCATAAAACAGTTGATAAACAAGCTTTGTTTGGAATAATCCAAGGAGGTTTCTTCAAAGACTTAAGAACTCAAAGTGCTAAAGATTTGGTAGAACTAGATTTACCAGGATATGCAATAGGTGGAATAAGTGTTGGAGAACCTAAAGAAGAATTCTTAGACATATTAAGGTTTACAACACCTCTTATGCCAAAAGATAAACCACGTTATTTGATGGGAGTAGGAACACCAGATTATTTAATAGAAGCAGCAATAGCTGGAATTGATATGTGTGATTGTGTTTTACCTACTAGAATTGCTAGAAATGGAACAGCTTTAACATCTCATGGAAAAGTTGTGGTAAGAAATGCAACATATGAAAGAGACTGGGGACCACTAGATCCAGAATGTGATTGCTATACTTGTAAAAATTATACAAGAGCCTATATTAGGCACCTTGTAAAGGCAAAGGAAATATTAGGAGTAAGATTATTATCAATTCATAACCTAAGATTCTTGACTAATTTGATGGAAAAGGTTAGAATAGAAATAGAGAATGATAATTTAGCAAACTTTAGAGATGAATTTTATAAAAAGTATGGTTATACCGACTAAATAGGAGGGGTACAAATGAATTTGATTGAAGAAAGTTTTCAAAGTAAAGAAGAAAAAAAGAAGAAAAGAACAACTGGAATTATATTAGGGGCAATAATTTTTGTCATTATTGTGATAATTGCAATAGCTTCATATTTGTTCTATATACAAAGTACAACATTAAGAGTATTATTAGATGGACAATCTAATGAAAAGTTAAAACAAATTTTAATATTTGAAAATGATGGAACAATTTATGCTCCAATAAAAGAAATTGCAAGTTATTTAGGATATAGTAGTTATAATGGTGAATATTCACAAAGGTCAGAAGACCAAAGTAAGTGTTATGTTCAAAGTGATAATGAAGTTGCAAATTTTTCATTAGGATCTAACACCATATATAAATTAGACTTGACTTCAAATAACAATGATTATGAGAATGTTTATGTTGATGACCCAGTAATTGCAAGAAATGGAGTATTATATGCAACTTCTGAAGCAATAGAAAAAGCATTTAATGTAAGCTTTCAATATGACCAAGATAGTAATAGAGTGTATGTATATACATTACCTTATTTAGTTCAAACATATTCATCAAGAGTTTTAGATTATGGATATACGGCACTTAGCGATGTTTTTGCAAACGAAAAAGCAATATTAAATGATATGCTTGTTGTAACAGGTGGAAAAAACAATGATGTATATGCTGTTGTAGATGTAAATGGAAATACAATATTAGAAGCAAAATATGATAACATTACATATTTACCAGAAACAGGAGATTTTAAAGTAGAGACAAACAAAAAGGTAGGAATATTAGGAAGTAAAGGTGAAACAAAAGTACAAATAATGTATGACTCTATAGACTTAATGGATAGTGATGCAGGTTTATATGTAGCTTCAAATGATGGAAAATATGGAGTAATTGATTTAAGAGGAAATGTAAAAATTTATATAGAAAATGATGAAGTAGGAATGGATATATCACCATTTTCACAAAATAATATAAAAAATAAATATATATTAGCAGGAAATTTAATTCCTGTAAGAAAAGGTGAATTATGGGGATTGTTTGATTTAAATGGAAATCAGTTAGTAGATTTTACATATGATAGTTTTGGTTATATAGCAAGAAGTAATAAAGATGCATTAAACTTACTTGTAATACCAGATTATGAAGTACTTGTTGCATGTAAAGATGAAAAATATACATTATTAAATTCAGTTGGAAAACAATTATTTGGAGGACCTGTAGCAGATGATATTTATATGACAATAAGTGGAGGGCAAAGACATTATTATATAACTGCTAATAATCAAACAATGGATGCGGAAACTTATTTAGATAATATTGGAGTAAGAAAACAAAGTGAAGGTGGAACAGTAAATACAACAACAAATAACAGAAATACATCAAATAATACAAGTAATACAACAAATACGAATAATACTAACACACAAAATAGTCAAGTAAATAATGAGGAAGAAGGACAACAAAATTCAGGAGAGGAAAATCAAGGAGAAACTGTAGAAGGAGAACAACAAGTACAAGAGGGAACAGAACAACAACAGGTAGAAGAACAAAGTGTGGAACAAGTTGAAGAACAAAATCAAGAGTAAATAAAAAGTAATTAAAAATATAAAAAGGATAACAAGCAATATAGTTTTTTGTTATCCTTTTTAGTTTGAAATTTAAGCGTAGAAGAGAAATTAAAAATGTTCTAGGATAAAATATGACCGGTTAGACTAATAGAAAAAAATGAAAAAATAGTATATAAATAATAAGGAAAAGAGAGGAAAGAAATGAGCTATATAAGAATAATGGATGCAAAAGCTTATATGCCTAAACAAAAAGTCTTAAACGAAGAAATAGAAAAGAAATTTAATTTAAAAGAAGGCTATATAAGTAAAAGAACAGGAATAAAGGAAAGATATTATGCAAAAGAAGAAACAATAGAAGAAATGGCTATAAAAGCAGTTAAAAAGATAAAAGAAAATAATGATATAGTAGATGTAGATTTAATAGTGGTTGCAACAACTTCAAGTAAGAGCCTCATGCCGGGAATATCAAACTATATACAAAAAGAACTAGATATAAAACCTTGTATTTGTTTGGACTTACTTGCAGGATGCAGCGGATTTATAAATGCTTTCGATATTGCTAAGGTTTATATAGAAACAGGAAGGGTAAAAAAAGCACTAGTAATTGGAGTAGATTTATTATCTAAGGTGATGGATGAAAGTGATTTTGGAACAGTAGCTGTCTTGTCAGATGGATCAGGAGCAATATTAGTAGAAAGTTGTGAAGAAGAAAAAACATACTTTGCAAATATTAAGGCAGAAAAAGATAGTAAAAATATTTTGAGTTATAGAACAGATGGTAAATTACATATGGACGGAAAAGAAGTTTATAAATATGCAGTTAAAAATCCTGTTCAAAATGTAAAAGAATTAATAGACTTGTCAGGAATTAGTTTAGATGATATAAAATATATAATACCACATCAATCTAATATAAAAATAATGAAAGCAATAGCAAATAGACTGGGGGTTGATGAGAGTAAATTATATATAAATATAAATAAAAAAGGAAATACATTTTGTGCAAGTATACCAATAGCAATAGCAGAGATGATGGAAAAAAAATTATTGTCTGCTGAAGATAAAGTAATATTGCTTGGCTATGGTGGAGGACTAAACACAGGAAGTATATTATTAGAAATTTAAAATTAGGGATGTGTCCCAGATGAGACATTTTGTGCGCATAGGAAACGTCCCAAATGCGACATAGAAGGAGGAAAATAAATTATGAAAAGAGCATTTTTATTCCCTGGACAAGGAGCTCAAACAGTAGGAATGGGAAAAGATATTTATGAAAAATATGAGGAAGCAAGAAAGGTTTATGATGAAGCTTCTAAAATATTAGGAATGGATATTAAAAAGTTATGTTTTGAAGGGCCAGAAGAGAACTTAAATAAGACAGAAAATACACAAATTGCAATATTAGTAACAAGTTTAGCAATAATGGAAGTTTTAAAAGCAAAAGGAATTACTTGCCAAATAGCATGTGGTTTAAGTTTAGGAGAATATGCAGCATTAATATGTGCAGGAATAATATCATTTGAAGATGGAATAAAATTAATTAAAAAAAGAGGATATTATATGGGAAATCTAATTCCTGATGAAAAATATGAGATGGCAGCTGTAATTGGATTAGATAGTAGTAAAATTGAAGAAATTTGTAAAGAACTTCGTGATTCTGCAAAATTTGTGGTACCTGCAAATTATAATTGTAGTACTCAAACAGTAGTATCAGGAGTAAAAGAAGCTGTGGAAATTGCAATTGAGAAGTTAAAGGAAGCTGGAGCTAAAAGAGTAATACCATTAAAAACAAGTGGACCATTCCATACAGAAAAATTAATAAAAGCAAAAGAAGCTTATGAAAAAGAATTAGAAAATGTAACATTTAATGTAGAAGAAAGTTCTGTAAAAGTAATAAAAAATATAGATGGAACTTATTATAATTCTAATGATAATATGAAAGAAATACTTGCAAAACATATAATAAGTTCTGTAAGATTTGATAAAGCAATAAAATTAATGCAAGAAGAAAATGTAGATGAATATGTTGAAATAGGACCAGGAAAAACTTTAACAGGATTTGTTAGAAAAGATAATAAAGAAGCTAAAACTTATAATATAAATAGTTTAGAATCTTTAGAAAATTATTTAAAGGAGGAAGAAAAATAATGGAAGAAAGAAAAGTAGTATTGGTAACAGGTGGTTCAAGAGGAATTGGAAAAGAGGTTGCTGAAGTTTATGCAGAAAATGGATACGATGTAGTAATTAACTATGTATCTGATAAAACAGATGTAGAAGGAATTAAAAAAGAGTTTGAGGAAAAAGGCGTTAAATGTTTATTAGTAAAGGCAGATGTATCAAAAGCAGAAGACGTAGAAAATATGGTAGAAGAGACAATAAAGGAATTTGGAAAAATAGATGTTTTAGTAAATAATGCAGGTATTACAAGAGATACATTACTTATGAGAATGAGCGAAGAAGATTTTGACAAAGTAATAGAAATAAACTTAAAAGGAACATACTTAGTAACAAAGGCAGTTACAAAATATATGATGAAAAAAAGAAATGGAAGTATTATAAACTTAGCATCTGTAGTAGGAGTTGTAGGAAACGCAGGGCAATGTAATTATTCAGCATCAAAAGCAGGAATAATAGGTTTTACAAAGAGTGTTGCAAAAGAATTAGCATCTAGGAATATTAGAGCAAATGCAGTAGCACCTGGATTTATTGCAACAGATATGACAAGTGTATTATCTGATAGCGTAAAAGAAAACATAAATGGACAAATACCATTAAAAAGAATGGGAACAGCAAGAGAAGTTGCCGAAGTAATTTACTTCTTAGGTTCAGATAAAAGTTCATATATTACAGGTCAAGTAATAAATATAGATGGTGGAATGGTTATGTAATAAAAATTTGACCGGGCGTACTAATGGAAAAATTTTTAGAGATGTGATAAAATATTAGAGTGAAAATTTTAGAAAAATAAGGAGATTTTAAGATGAGAAGAGTTGTAATTACAGGTTTAGGAGCAATAACTCCATTAGGAAATAATGTAGAAGAATTTTGGAAAAGTATAAAGGCAGGAAAATGTGGAATAGATTACATTAAATCATTTGATACTAGCAATTTTAAAGTAAAGCTAGCAGCTGAAGTGAAAGACTATAATCCAGAAGATTATTTCGATAGAAGAGAAGCAAAAAGATTAGATAAATTTTCACAATATGCTATGATAGCTTCAAGAGAAGCTTGGAAAGATAGTGGATTAGATAGAAATAAAGAAAATATGGAAAGAGTAGGAGTAATAATTGGTTCTGGAATTGGTGGAATTGAAACAATAGAAAGAGAAAATAAAAAATGTAATGAAAAAGGACCGGATAGGGTGTCTCCTATGTATATTCCAATGGGAATAATAAATATGGCAACAGGAAATGTTTCAATTGATATTGGAGCAAAAGGTGAATCTATAGCAATGGTATCAGCTTGTGCAACTGGAACACATTGTATAGGTGAAAGTTTTAGAATGATAAAACATGGTTACCAAGATATAGTAATTGCAGGAGGAACAGAAGCAGGAATAACACCACTTAGCATTGCAGGATTTACAAATATAAAGGCTTTAACCAAAGCAGAAGATAAAAATAGAGCAAGTATCCCATTTGATAAAGAAAGAAGCGGATTTGTAATGGGAGAAGGAGCAGGAGTTGTAATACTAGAAGAATTAGAACATGCAAAAGCTAGAGGTGCAAAAATCTATGCAGAAGTAGTAGGATATGGAGCAACTTCAGATGCATATCACATTACTTCACCAGCACCAGGTGGAGAAGGTGGAGCAAGAGCTATGAAACTAGCAATGGAAGAAGCAAATGTAAAACCTGAAGAAATTACTTATATAAATGCACACGGAACTTCAACACACTTAAATGACTCTTGTGAGACTGAGGCTATAAAAACAGCTTTAGGGGAAGAAGCAGCAAGAAAGGTAATGGTAAGCTCAACAAAAAGTAATACAGGTCATTTACTTGGAGCTGCAGGAGGAGTAGAAGCAATAGTTTGCGCTAAAGCAATACAAGATGAATTTGTACCACCAACTATAAATTATAAAGTACCTGATGAAGAATGTGACTTAGATGTAGTACCAAATGAGGGAAGAAATGTAGAAGTTAAATATGCAATCTCAAACTCATTAGGATTTGGAGGACATAATAGTAGTTTATTGTTGAAAGAGTATAAATAATGTCGCATTTGGGACGTTTCCTTTGCGTACTTTTTGTCGCAAAAGGGACACATCTTTAAAAAATAATCTATAATAGGAGGAATTAAAATGGATTATAAAGATATAAAAAAATTAATGGATGATATGGGAGATTCAAAAATAGATTCTTTAGAAATAGAATTTCCAGAAGGTATAAAAATAAAAATGAAGAAAAATACAGAAAAAGAAGTTGTAATTACAGCACCAGGAAATGTTATAGAAGCAAGTGCGCCAATGACACCACCAGTTGTTACTAAAGAGCAACAAACAGCTGTAGTAAAAAAAGATGAGGCAGAAGGAAAAGATAAAGAAGATGAAAACTTAAAAATAGTTAAAAGTCCAATGGTAGGAACATTTTATGCAAGTTCTTCACCAGATAAAGACCCATATGTTAAAGTAGGAGATAAAGTACATAAAGGAGATGTTTTATGTATTGTAGAAGCTATGAAATTAATGAATGAAATAGAGTCAGAATTTGATGGTGAAATAGTAGAAGTTTGTGTTAATAATGAAGATATAGTAGAATATGGAACACCATTATTTAAAATAAAATAGGAGGCATAACGATGGTTTTAGATAAAGAAGGAATAAAAAATATAATACCACAAAGAGAGCCATTCTTAATGATTGATGAAGTTGAAGAATATGTACCAGGAGAAAGTGCAACGGCATATAAACATGTTAGTGAAGACGAATATTACTTTAAAGGACATTTTCCAGGTAACCCAATAATGCCAGGAGTATTAATAGTAGAATCACTTGCACAAACAGGAGCAGTTGCAATTCTTTCTATGGAGGAAAATAAGGGTAAAAATGCTTTATTTGGAGGAATAGATAAGTTGCGTTTTAAAAAACAAGTAGTACCTGGAGATACATTGAAATTAGAAGTTAAGATAATAAAAAGAAAAGGTCCTATAGGAATAGGACAGGCAATAGCTACAGTTGATGGAAAAGTAGCAGCAAAAGGTGAATTAACATTTGCTATTGTTTAAATGAGACAAATAAGGGGTGTTCCCTTTTTTCTCAAAGAAAGGAAGAAGAAAATGTTGAAGAAAGTATTGATAGCTAATCGTGGAGAAATTGCGGTAAGAATTATTAGAGCATGTAGAGAAATGGGAATTAGAACAGTTGCAATATATTCAGAAGTAGATAAAGATGCTTTACATGTAAGTTTGGCAGATGAAGCTATTTGTGTTGGACCTGCAGCATCTAATAAAAGTTATTTAAATATGAAAGCAATTTTAGAGGCAGCTTGTTTAACAGGTGCAGATAGTATTCATCCTGGATTTGGATTTTTATCAGAAAATAGTACTTTTGCAAAAATTTGCGAAGAAATGGGAATAAAATTTATAGGTCCAAACTATAAATTGATAGAATTATTAGGAAATAAATCAAAAGCAAAAGAAACTATGAAAAAAGCAGGAGTACCAGTAGTACCAGGATCTGATGGCTTAATAAAATCTAAAGAAGAAGCAGTAGAACTTGCAGAGAAAATAAAATATCCAGTAATGCTTAAGGCATCAGCTGGCGGTGGCGGAAGAGGTATTCGTGTTGCTTATAATAAAGATCAATTAGAAAAAGAATATGATTTAGTAAAACAAGAAGCAAAAGTCTCTTTTAATGATGATAGTATATACTTAGAAAAATTCATTGAACATCCAAGACATGTAGAAATTCAAGTGTTGGCAGATGAACATGGAAACTGTGTCCATTTAGGCGAAAGAGATTGTTCAGTTCAAAGGAGAAATCAAAAAGTATTAGAAGAAACACCATCTGGAATATTAGATGATAAAACAAGAAAGAAAATGGGAGAAGTTGCAGTTAATGCTGTTAAAGAAATAGGATACACTAATGCTGGTACAATTGAATTTTTAGTAGATAAAAATAAAGATTTCTATTTTATGGAAATGAATACTAGAGTTCAAGTAGAACACCCAGTAACTGAAATGGTAACAGGTATTGATATAATAAAAGAACAAATAAAAATAGCAAGTGGAGAATCACTAAGTTATAAGCAAAAAGATGTCACTTTTACTGGTCATAGTATGGAAGTTAGGATAAATGCAGAAGACCCAGATAAAAACTTTATGCCATGCCCTGGAACAATTACAGACTTACATTTACCAGGTGGAAACGGAGTAAGAATAGATACGGCAATTTACCCAGGATATACAATACCACCAACATATGATTCAATGATTGCTAAAATTATAGTTCATGGAAAAGATAGAAACGAATCAATTGCTAAGATGAAAAGTAGCGTAGCAGAATTAGTTATTGAAGGAATAAAAACAAATATAGATTTTATTTTAAAGATATTAGAGGATGAAGATTTTAAAAATAATAATTATGATACTTCATTTATTTCAAAAAAATTTGGAAAGAAATAAAATTAATTGAATATAATTTTAAAAAGAATAAAAAAAGTGAATGTTTTTTTAAAAAAGGCATTTACTTTTTTTGAAAATTTGTATACAATAATGATAGAAAATGTCAAAATAGAATCAAAAATTAAAAACAAAAGAAAATATAAGAAAAGAAAGGGAGAATTTTAATGAAGATACTAATGTTAACATGGGAATATCCACCAAGAGTGGTAGGAGGAATTGCAAGAGTAGTTTACGATTTATCAAGAACATTACATAAAGATGGACATGATGTAACAGTAATTACTTATAGGGAAGGAGATGCACCTTATTTTGAGGATGATAAGGGTGTAAAAGTATATAGAGTTGATAACTATATGATTAATCCTAATAATTTTATAGACTGGGTTTTACAACTTAATTTCAATATGATAGCAAAAGCTAATGAAATTATGTTAAAAGAAGGAAATTTTGATGTTATCCATGCCCATGATTGGTTAGTAGCTTATGCAGCAAAAACTTTAAAAAATTCTTATAATATACCAATTGTTGCAACGATACATGCAACAGAATCAGGAAGAAATAGCGGTATTCATGATGAACAACAAAGATATATAAATGATACAGAATGGATGCTTACATATGAAGCAGCTGAAGTAATTGTTAATAGTAACTATATGAAAAATGAATTACAAAGATTATTTGGTTTGCCATATGAAAAAATAAATGTAGTACCAAATGGAGTTAATTTGAATCTATTTAATGGCATTGAAAGAGATTATAATTTTAGAAGAAAATATGCAATGGATAATGA
>CALXCH010000040.1 GCA_944386735.1 uncultured Clostridia bacterium | reverse complement strand
TCTTCACCTATAATTTTTCTTTTTTTTTTTTTTTCTGTAACACCAGCAAGTTTATTTAAAAATCTATCCTTACAATTTATACGGATTAAGTTAATATCAAATTGGTCTCTAAAAACTTTTTCTACTTCGTCACCTTCGTTTTTACGAAGTAATCCGTGGTCTACAAATATACAAGTTAAGTTTTTTCCAATTGCCTTATGTAATAATACTGCTGCAACAGATGAATCAACTCCACCAGATAGAGCACATAATGCTTTTTTATCTCCAATTTTTTCTTTTAAACTTTTAATTTTTTCTTTTGCAAATGAAGATATTTCCCAATCTCCTTTACATTTACATACTTCATATAAAAAGTTTCTAATTACATTAATACCATTTTCAGAATGAACAACTTCTGGATGGAATTGAATTCCATAAAAGTTCTTTTCTTTATTTTCCATACCAGCATTTGGACAAGATGGGGTAGAGGCTATATTTGTAAAGCCAGAAGGTAAGTCTTTTACAAAATCTGTATGACTCATTAAAAAATTATTAGTAGAATTAAAACCTTTGAATAATAAAGAGTTATTGTCTATATTAACACTTGTTACTCCATATTCTCTCTTAGTTGCTTTTTCAACTTCTCCACCTAAAGTCACTGTCATAAGTTGCATACCATAGCAAATTCCTAAAATAGGAATACCTAAATCAAAAATTTTACTGTCACATTTTGGACTGTCTGTTGCAAAAACACTTGAAGGTCCTCCTGTAAATATTATTCCTTTTGGATTTTTTTCTTTGATTTTCTCTATTGAAATATCAAAAGGGAGTACTTCAGAATACACATTACATTCTCTTACTCTTCTTGCAATTAATTGGTTATATTGTCCACCAAAATCTAAAATTAAAATTAATTCGTTTTTCATTTTAAACCTCCAAACTTTTTTATAATATTATCATAATAACTAATAAAAGTAAATAAAGCAAAATAAAATAAAAAAGAAGTGCCTCAAAGCTAAGCTAAGAGACACTTCTAGAATACCTTACAAGGCATCCTTATTAGAGGTTAAGAATCCTTCTTACAAATGATTTTAGCTTTGAAAGAAATCCTACTTCTTGGGGAAGCTTCTTTCACATTGCTACTTTCATCTTGTAAAGAAGTATTTTCTACATCTTGAGGAAGGAAAATGAAAAGTTTATAAAAACCAGATAATTTTCTAGTTTTTGTGGCATATCCAAGCCTTTTAAGCTCAGAGATAAGTTTTGGATGAGGTGGTAAGTCAAAATATACAGAGATATATTCATCTTTATATTTAAGTCTTATCCAACTATTGATTACTTGTATACATTCCTCTTTTGGTTCTTGATAGATTTTTTCCCTTTCTCTTTGTAGCTTGTCACGACATTCTTGTGCAGAAACCATCTTTCCTCCAAACAGCGCTGGTTTTTACCGAACAATGTAATTATAACACAATTTTACATAAAATATCAAAATAGATCGTTTTTAAAATAAAATAAAAAAGTCCTTTACTTTAAAATTTTGTTGTATTATAATAGTAAAAATATTTAAGAAAGGGGAAAGGAAATGGCAAAGATTTTAGACGATATTTCAAGAACATTTAATGAATTTTTATTATTACCAAACTTAACAGATGAAAGATGTATACCAAGTAAAGTGTCACTAAAAACACCACTTGTAAAATTTAAAAAAGGAGAAGAAGCAAAGTATTATGCCAACATCCCAATGGTATCTGCTATCATGCAATCAGTTTCAGGAGAAGAAATGGGAATTGCATTAGCAAGAGAAGGGGGTGTTGCTTTTATTTATGGTTCACAAACAATAGAAAATCAAGCTAAAATGGTAAGAAGAGTAAAAAAGCATAAAGCAGGATTTGTTGTAAGTGACTCAAATGTAAAACCTGACACTACTTTAGAAGAAGTACTAAATCTAACAAAAGAAACAGGACATTCAACAGTAATAATTACAGACGCCGGAACAAAAAATGGAAAATTCTTAGGATTAGTTACAGATAAAGATTATAGATTATCCAGAGATAATAGAGAAGCACCAATAAGTGATTTTATGACACCAAAAGATAAAGTAGTATGGGCAAAAGAAGGAATTAGCCTTCCAGAAGCAAATGATATAATTTGGGAAAACAAAATAGCCTGCCTTCCAATACTTGATAAAGAAGAACATTTAAAATATTTAGTATTTCGTAAAGATTATGAAGATAGAAAAAACAATCCAAATTCACTTCTTGATGAAAATAAAAGATATATAGTAGGTGCTGGAGTAAATACTAGAGATTTTGAAGAAAGGATTCCAGCTTTAGTAGATGCAGGAGTAGATTTACTTTGTATAGACTCATCAGATGGATATTCAGTTTGGCAAAAAAATACAATTGATTTTGTAAGAGAAAAATATGGAGATTCTGTAAAAATTGGTGCAGGAAATGTAGTAGATAGAGAAGGGTTTATGTATTTAGCAAAATCAGGAGCAGACTTTATAAAAGTTGGTGTAGGTGGAGGATCTATTTGTATAACTCGTGAAACAAAAGGAATAGGACGTGGACAAGCATCCGCATTAATAGATGTTGTAGCTGTTCGTGATGAATATTATAAAGAAACAGGAGTATATATTCCAGTATGTTCAGATGGTGGAATTGTACACGATCATCATATAACAATAGCTTTAGCACTAGGTGCAGATTTTGTAATGATGGGAAGGTATTTTGCAAGATTTGATGAAAGCCCAACAAGAATTGTTAAAAAAGGAAATAGCTATGTAAAAGAATATTGGGGGGAAGGTTCAAATAGAGCTAGAAACTGGCAAAGATATGATATGGGAGGAGATAAAAAACTTTCATTTGAAGAAGGAGTAGACTCTTACATACCATATGCGGGAAGATTAAAAGATAATTTGGAAATTACAGTTGCAAAAATAAAATCAACAATGTGTAACTGTGGAAGTATAAGTATACCAGAATTCCATGAAAAAGCAAGACTAACACTTGTATCCCAAGTAAGCATTTCAGAAGGAAGTGCACACGATGTTATATTAAAAGAAATTGATAATCAATTTTAGTTAATACGAAGCACCTTAGAAGAGGTGCTTTAAATTTTTTTAAACCATTTGACAGAATTATATTATCATGATAATATGTTAAGAATTTTTTGGATTATTTTAAATCAATTTTTTATTTCTAAAAAATTCAAAAATGTGAAAATAAATAAAAAACGATAAGAAAGAAAATTTTGTGTACATTTTATAGTTTTTTACTCAAGAAATAATTTAGAACTAAAAATAATAAAGTATTAGAAGTAGACATCTTATATAAGTTAAAAGGAAAACAACTATTTTTCTTAAAGGAAAATGGACAGCAAAAACTAATTTAGGAGAATTACAATAAGATGTAGAAAATGATATTAAATTAATTCTTGGTAATGAGAAAAATGTTGGAAATTATAAAGTTATAGATATAAAAGAAGACATCAAATAATTTGATGCCTTCCTCAATAACTATCTATTGTTATTATTTTGTCTTTCATTATTGTTATTATTGTTGTTATTGTTTTGGTTGTTTTTGTTGTTTCTGTTTTGTTTGTTATTTTTATCTGACATGAAAAGCACCTCCAATCAAATCTAATATTATTGTTAACAAAATAAGAAAAAATATTCTGGTACAAATTGTTTTTTTTTATAAATTGTTATATAATACCTTAGAAATAAATAAAAATTAAATAGGCTTAAATTTTTTGGGGGTTTAAAATGGAGTTTAAAAATGAAAAATTAATAGAATTTAATAATTATTTAAATGGAAGAAAAGTTGCAATAATAGGATTAGGAGTAAGTAATTTACCACTTTTAAAATACATGTATGAGAAAAAAGCAAATGTTACGGTATTTGATGAAAAAGAAAAAGAAGAAGTGCCAAGAAAATTATTAGAAAGATTGGAAAAATATAAAGCAAATGCTTTTTTTGGAAAAAATTGCTTTGAAAATTTAAAAGGTTTTGATATTATATTTCGTTCTCCTAGTTGCTTGCCTACAAGAAAAGAATTAGTAGAAGAAGAAACAAAAGGAGCAATTATAACATCTGAAATAGAAATGTTAATGCAAATGTGCCCTTGCAAAATCATTGGAGTTACTGGGAGCGATGGAAAAACAACAACAACAAGTTTAATATATAGTATATTAAAAAAAGCAGGATATAATACATATTTAGGAGGAAATATTGGAATACCATTATTTACTAAAATTGAAGAAATGAAACCAGAAGATATACTTGTATTAGAACTAAGTAGTTTTCAATTAATGGGTATGAAAGTAAGTCCTAATATTAGTGTTATTACTAATATAACACCAAATCACTTAAATATTCATAAAGATTATGAGGAATATATAGATGCTAAAAAAACTATTTTTAAATATCAAAATGAAAATGATTATTTAGTATTAAACTATGATAATGAAATAACAAGAGCATGTAAAAAAGAAGCTAAATCAAAAGTAACATATTTTAGTAGTAAAGAAAAGCTAGAGAATGGCTTTATTGTAGATAATGGAATTATAAAAGAATGTGAAGACGGAATAAGAAAACATATATTAGATACAAAAGAAGTTCTTTTAAGAGGAAATCATAATTATGAAAATATTGCGACAGCCTTAGCTGCAACAAAAACATTAGTAGACCAAGATATCGCAGTAGAAGCTATAAAAGAATTTAAAGCAGTTGAACATAGATTAGAATTTGTAAGAGAAATAAACGGTGCTAAATGGTATAATGACTCAGTAAGTTCATCACCTACAAGAACAATTGCAGGATTAAATTCATTTGATGAAGATATTGTATTAATTGCAGGAGGATATGATAAAAATTTAGATTATACTCCAATTGCAAAACCAATACTTAAAAAAGTAAAAACATTAATACTTTTAGGAGCCACATCTGGGAAAATATTTAATGCAGTAAAAGAAGAAGAGGAAAAAGAAAAAAAGAATATTGACATATATATGGCAAATACTTTAGAAGAAGCGGTAAATTTAGCTAAAAAATATGCAAAGCCAAATGAAGTTGTTTTATTCTCACCCGCTAGTGCAAGTTTTGATATGTTTAAAAATTTTGCAGAAAGAGGAAATATTTTTAAAAGTTTAGTAAATAAATTATAACAAATTAATAAAAATCTCCATATTATATAGAAAAGATAAGGAGGTTTTTTTATGTATAATAATGAGTCTTATGATGATTACATAAGGTCTATTCTAGGTTATCCAAATACTAATAATATGTATGGGCAGGAAAGTAATAATTATGGTACTTATAATAGTTATGCAAATTATAGTGCAAATAATAATATAAATAATGCTAACCAAGATTTAGAACAATATTATCCAGAAATATATAAAATAGTATATCCTATGATACAAAAAAGATGTAGTGGAATAACAGAAAATATAACAGGAGATTTAATTGAAGATATGACAGATGAAATATATTCATCAATAGAAGTAACAAATGAAGTAAATGTTAATATAAATCTTCAAAATAATACAAATAATAATGATACAAATAATAATAGAAATATTAAAACACAAAATAGTAATGAACCTGTGAAATCTGAAAGCCAAAAGGAAAATAGGCAAGATAGAAGAAGAAATACAACTCTAAGAGATTTAATTAGAATATTACTTATTAGAGAATTATTAAGAAACAGAAGACCTAATCCTCGTCCACCAAGACCACCATTTCCAGGAAGACCTGGTATACCAATGCCAAGATATGATTATATGGATATTTATGAAAGATAATTTTAAATGGTATGCTAAAGATTTTTTGGCATATCATTTTTCTTTGCAAAAAATGAAAACTCTTTTAAGGAAAAGAAAAAGTTTTTCTTTTTAGAATGTATGTTATATATCTACACATTGAGGGTCAGTACTGTTGAATGGGATATCAATTAAACAATTTAACTGCAAAACAACATATATTCTTCCTAAATGGTTAATAATTTTAATATACTCATACTTTTTTCTTTTAAATATGATAAAATATATTAGAAAGTTAATATAAAGGAGGATGAAATATGCCAGGTTTTGTAATTCATATAGCAATAGGACAAGAATATTTAAGAAAGCATAATAAAAATTATTCCAAAGAATTTATAAAAGGAACAGTTGAGCCTGATTTTACAGAAGATAAGACAAAGACACATTAGGGTAAATCTCCCAAATATACAAATTTAAAAAAATTTTTAGATAATAATGAAATAGATAATGATTACAATAAAGGAATTTTCTTACACTTAGTAACTGATTATTTATTCTATAATTATTACATAACTAAAATAGCTAAAGGTGGGCTTTATAATGATTATGATTTAACAAATAGAGAAATTGTAAATAAATATAATGTTAAGTTATTAGATAGTGTAAAAAATAAAGTATTTTTTAAAGAAGGCACACCAAAAATTTTGACTTTAGAATTAGCTTATAAATTAATTGATGAAATATCAAGTATGAATTTAGAAGAAATAGAAGCGGAAGTGAACAAAAATTTGCCTGAATGGAATTATTATATTAATTAAATATTTTATGGAAGGAGACATATGAAAGATAACTTGCTTAAATTTATAGGAAACGATAGTGGATTTGGAGATAAAAAACAATTCTGTTTATTTTGAGAAAAATAATGAGTTATTTATAATTGATTGTGGTTTTACAATATTTAATGAAATAAAAAATAAATTAGAAAATTTAACATTTATAAAAACAAAGCATACCGATTACTTAGATGCTTATGGTTTTGTTATGAACATAAATAATAAAAGAATATTATACACAGGAGATACTTGTGAAATAGAATCTTTTTCACCATATTTAAATAATATAAATAAATTATATAGATTTATCTAAATTTGGAGGAGCTCATTTAAAAGTTGATGATGTTTTAGGAACTTTAAAAGATTTAAAAAATAAAGATGTAAAAATCATTCCTAGGCATATTGACGATAAAAAATATGTATTGTCTGTAATTTCTAGGTTGTAAATGTAATATAATTGACAAAATTTACATAAAATGGTAAAATGATAATGTAGGAGTTATTATTTGGAGGTGTTTTGAATAATGAGTGATATAAGAAATAAAATTGTTGCATTATCAGGACAACCAGTTACCGGAAAAGGAACAACAACCAAGGCTTTAATAAAGAAATTAGAAGAGCAAGGATATGTAAGTGATAATATCCATGTTATTTCAACAGGTAATGAATTTAGACGTTATTTTAATACATTAATAGATTTTATTAGAAATCTAGACAATCCTGAAAAACTTCAAAAAATATCTAAAACATCAGAAATGCAGGATTTTATGTCAAATATGGAAAGAAGATTATTCCTAGTAAATACAATATCTAAATTAAGAGTTCATGGTGTTGATTTAACAAGCTTTTCAATAGAACAAGCTAATAATCTAGATGAATTAAAAGAAATAAGAAGTGTAGTAGATGGTTTAATAGATGATGGTATAAGAAAAAAAGGTGAAGAAATAAATTCTGAAGAAAGACCGGATGAAATTTGGATTGTAGATTCAAGACTAGCATTTCATAATATACCTGACGCTTTTTCTGTGAGATTAACAGCTACTCCGGAAGTAGCAGCAAAAAGACTATTTAATGATAAAAGTAGGGGAGTAGAAGATAGTGATTATGCTTCATTAGAAGAAGCTAAGAAAGCTAGAGAAAAAAGAAGATTAGGAGAGCAAGAAAGATATAAAGAAAGATATGGTGTAGACTTAGAAGCTCCTGATAATTATAATTTAATTATCGATACTTCATATGCAAATATCAATGATATTTCTGATACAATACTTAAATGTTTGGATTATTATATGGAAGATAAACCTTTTGCTAAAAATTGGACTAGTCCTAAAATATTACTTCCTCTACAAGGAATAAGAGAAACAGCAGGAAAAGCTACATATTCATTTGATGCAATGATAGACACGATTAATAAAGAAGGATATATGCCAGATAAACCTATTGAAGTAGTAGAAGCAAATGGATATAAAGGAATTATTGAAGGACATCATAGAAATTTTGCAATGGCAAGTCTAGGTAAAACATTAGTACCATATGAAGTAATTGCAAAAGATGACGAAAAAATCCCTTATGGAGGAGGAACAGCAAGACAAAGAATAGATAGTTTAAGCACAAGAAATTTATTTGACCATGAGCCTTTATTTGAAGGAAAAGGAAAAGATGAACATTTTTCTTATGAGGATATTTATCCTGGAATATATGATAAACTAAGAGAAAAAGAGGGGAAAACTAGATAAATTTTAAAAAATAGAAAATATTTCTAAAATGTTTTCTATTTTTTCTTCTTTAATATTTTTAGGAAGGAGCATTTCGCAAAGATATTTTTTCTTATAAAATTTTACAAGGTAAAAAAAATGTGATATATTAAAATAAATATTTTAAGGAGGATTTAGACATGAAAGAAAATTTACTTAAATTTATAGGAAACGATAGCGGATTTGGAGATAAAAATAATTCTGCATATTTTGAACAAAATAATGAGTTATTTATAATTGATTGTGGTTATACAGTGTTTAATGAAATAAAAAATAGATTTGATTTTAGTGTATATAATAATATAAATGTAATTATAACACATTTGCATAATGATCACGCAGGTTCTCTTAGTCAATTTATTTTATATATGTGGTTTGTTTATAAAAAACAAGTTAATGTTATTTGTAATTGTAAATATATAAGAGAATATCTAGACATTACTGGTACGCCTTCTTGTGCTTATGAACTAAAAAATAAATTAGAGAACTTAACATTTATAAAAACTAAACATACTGATTATTTAGATGCTTATGGTTTTGTTATGAACATAAATAATAAAAGAATATTATACACAGGAGATACTTGTGAATTAGAATCTTTTTCACCATATTTAAATAATATAAATGAATTATATATAGATTTATCTAAATTTGGAGGAGCTCATTTAAAAGTTGATGATGTTTTAGGAACTTTAAAAGATTTAAAAAATAAAGATGTAAAAATCATTCCAATGCATATTGATGATAAAGAATATGTCTTGACATTAATTTCTAAATTATAATTGACTTCTTTATGGTTTTATGTTAATATATATTTAAGCTTTTTGTATTTAATGGTAATTTACTAAGAGAAGGGAACAGTTATGATTAATAACTATTATTACCAGTCAAGTGCAAATATTCAGTGCTTCATGCAGGACACTGAATACAGTGAACGAAAAGAGGCTCTGTTTGCTTTATGTGAAATGTTTCAAGAAAATAATATACGGTGGGGACTTGCTTGTTCTGCTAATCTCTTTCTTAGAGGTATTGTTGATGATTTCCACGATTTAGATTTTATTGTAGAAAAAGACGACTGCCCTCGTGTTAGAGAATTGATGGAAGGAAAAGGTGCAATTCTTAAAGAGACTGGTGGAAACGGCTTTTGTGAGTCTGATACTTATATGCATTATCAATTGGGAAGAGTTGATGTAGATATTATTTCTGGATTTAAGATAGTAACTTTTGGTACATATTATAAGTACTCTTTTAATCCTGAAGAAATAGAATTTGTCAACATTGGCAAAATTAAACTCTCATTTATTTCTATGGAAGCTCTCTATATTCTTTATGCCATGATGGAAGGATGGCAAGCTAGAAGAAGGTATAAGAGAATTCTAATTGAAGAATACTTGCTCCAAGAAGAAATTAAGTTCCCTCAGATTCTTGAAGATGCACAAAAAAGTAAGCTACCTGGATGGATTAAAAATAATATTTATTCTATCCTTAACAAGTAATTCACTAGAGAGGGTTTCATGTAATAATGAAATCCTCTTTTATTTGTATTTTAAAATGTAATTATTTCAAAATTTTGAAAAATTTTCATTTATTACAATTTTTATATAATTTCTGTTTCATATTAGATTTTTATTTTTAACCATTTATTTTTAGAATATTATTTTATTTTTTGTAAAAAATAATATTAAGAAATTTTGAAAGGTGGTAAATAAAAATGAAAGTTCAAGATTGTATGTGTCAAGATGTTTGCTGTATAAAACCAGAAACTAAATTACAAGAAGCGGCAAAATTAATGTCTCAAAATCATGTAGGATGCTTACCTGTATGTGATAACAATAATTCTATATGTGGAATAGTAACAGATAGAGATTTAGTACTAAGGTGTATTGCTTGTGATAAAGATGCAAAACAAACACCTGTAAGTGATGTAATGACTTGTAATGTAACTACTTGTAAAAAAACAGATGATATAACAAATGCAGAAAGTAAAATGGGCCAAAAACAAATAAGAAGACTTCCAGTATGTGATGATAACAATAGAGTAGTAGGAATGTTAACTATTGGTGACTTAATAAATAATGATAATAAACTTGGAAAAGAACAAATGTGTACTACTTTAGAAAATATATGTGACTGTAATGGAGACCAAAACGACTGTTAGTTTAAGGACGGATATTCTTCCGTCCTTTTGCATATAATAAGCTAGGGAGGATAAGATGGTCTGGGATATATCATACTGGAGTAAAGTACTAAGAAGAATTTTATATGTTGTGTTTATTTTACTTGGCTTATATATAGGATTAAAATTATCCATTTTCTATATGCCATTTTTAGTTGCCTTTATAATTTCATTAATAATAGAACCAGCAATAAAATTCATTATGAAAAAAACAAGACTTACAAGAAGAGTAAGTTCTATAATAATATTCGTATTAGTGTCTTTATTAATTTTAGGAACTCTTACTTGGCTAATTATCACTATCTTTTCTGAAGCATCTAGTTTGTTACAAGGAATAAATGATTATTTTGATAAAGCATACATACAGTTCCAAAATTTTATATCTAGCTTTAATTTTGATAAAATACATCTATCAGACGAATTGTTACAAGTGATACAAAACTCTACAGGAAACGTATTAGAAACTATTTCAAATTGGCTAAAAAATGGATTAACGGGTTTAATAAATCTAGTAACAAGTCTTCCTTCAATCGCAATATGTATTGGTATTACTGTAATTGCTTTATATTTTATATGTGTTGATAAAATTTATATAATAGACCAAATAGAACATCATTTACCTAAAGTTTGGGTAAAAAAAATATGGGTACATGCAAAAGAATTAATTGGAACACTTGGAGGATATTTAAAAGCAGAAGTCAGCTTAGTTTTGATTTCTTTTGTTATCTCTTTAATAGGCTTATATATATTACAATTTATGGGATTTAATATTAAATATCCATTGCTAATGGCACTAGCAATTGGCTTTGTAGATGCACTTCCAATATTAGGTTCAGGAAGTTTTATGATACCTTGGGCAATTATTGTAGCTATTAATGGTGATATAAAATTAGGAATTGCAATAATTGTTTTACTTATAATAATGAGTGTTGTAAGACAAATTTTAGAACCTAAATTAGTTAGTAAAAACATAGGCGTTCACCCAATATTTACTTTAATTGCAATGTATACAGGATTTAAATTAATAGGAGTAATTGGTTTACTTATAGGTCCAATAGTTTTAATCATTGTTAAAAATATATTTGCAAATCTAATAGATAGGGGAGTGTTTAAGACAATTTTTGATAAAAAATAAAGAACTAGGATTAATTCCTAGTTCTAAAATTATATTTCAATTTTATTATTTATTATCTAGCTTCTATTTCTTTATTTTCATGATTTTGCTCTTTACTTTTTCTAGCTTCTGCTTCTTCTTTTAGTTTTTTCAAATTGTTACTATTAGCATACTTTTCAATATCGATTGGGGTAAAGCCAACTGTTTCACCTTTATGTACCATTGCATTTTGAAAAGCCTTTGTTTGAGTTAATTTTATAAAACGCTCAAAATATTCATGATTATCCATTATTTTAGCAGAATCACTTTGATCTATCTGTGAATGAAAAGCTTTAGCACCTTGATAATCATCAAGTATTTGGGCTATAGCTCTTTCTGGTTCTTTAGAGTCTCTGTTTACATGAATATAAATAGGAACAGTTCGTGCAAGATATTGAGCAAAATTTCTAATTTCTTCTTCTGAGCCTTCTGCAGGTAAAATAGGAAGTTCTCTTTCCTTATTAGCTCTTTTAGAATGTGCAGCTGGTCCAAAAGAACCATATTCATGTTGCCCTAAAGTTTGAATTTGAACTTCAATTGGCCCAACTAAAGTATTTAGTATAATAAAATTAGATTCATATCCTGTATCTGCTCTTTTCTCCTCAAGAGTGGACATATCAACAGAAACTCCAAGTTTATCAAAAATAGGATCATCTCTAAATAAAGATAGAAATTGCATTGTTGTGTTATATAATTCTACTTTTGAATTATAACGTTGTTCAAATTCATCTAACAAGTCAATGAAATTCATATTGCTATTTTCCATATCAATTTTTCTAATTTTAATTTTTTGTGGATCTGGTTCATTAAGTGATTCCAATGCTTGCAATCTTCCGGCCACATAATTTAATTGAGCATCATATTTCTTTAATACACTTACTTCAGAAGGACTTACCAAGCTTTTTAATTTTTCTAATAGTTCTTGGCATTTTTGATAATATTCAATTCTTGTAACTGTAACTTCTTCAAATTCATGGGCATCTTTATTATATTCTTTCATTATATTAAAACTATCTTTATATGAAAAAGCATCACAATTTAGCTTACCTCTAAAAATTTGCATATCCCTTAAAAATTCACGATTACTTTCTTTTTCTTGTATTAAATCATTAATATATGGATCTGGTGAATAAAGTAATTCAGGCATTCCTTCAGACTTTATTTTCATAGCGAATGCATCTAACAAAGGTCTAGAATTGAATACAATATTATTATTTTCGTCAAAAGAATAACCATAACCATCTTCATCAAGACGACTTAATATCTTTTTTCGAATACTTTCAGGAGATTTAACTCTTGCATCTATATCTATAAGATATTTAGGAAATTTATTCATTTGGGTAAGCATAATTGTTCCTAAAATATTCTCCAAATATTCTCGATATTCAGGTCTATCATAAAGCTGTCTATATCTTCTAACTTCACTTTTTACATAAGATTGTTTCGCTTCTTCAATTTCGTCATCTGAATATCTTTTAGAATCTTTTGCAATTCTTTCTTTAAATTTATTCACTTGTATTTTCACCTTCCATTATTTATAGTTTTACACACGAATAATATTATAGCATATATTCTAAAAAATGTAAACTACTTTAAAGTGTAATCTAAATAACACCAGTTGTTGGAATATAAGTTTCATCTGGAGGATATACATATTCATCATTTGGCTTATTTGTTTCATTCATTTTTGTAACTTTTACAATTGGCATATCGCCATGGTAATTACCTTTAGTAATTTCACCAGTTATTTCAACCCAAGTATTATCTTGAAACGTGCTTGCTTTATCATACTCACAAAGGAAACCAACAACCACACTTTGAAAGTTGGAAGAAATAATCATATCTCTTGCTAAAACAAACTGGTTATCTTTCAAATCTAGAACACGATACACATATCCCGTAAAATTGATTTTAACCCCAACATAATCATCGATATTTTCATGAACAACTTTTAAAATATTAGTATAATTAGAACTACTAATAGTATTTACTTTAGTTTGAGGTAAGCAAGAAGAAGGGCTAGGATTATTTTTAGCTCCTGAAATCACTCTAAATACTACAATTCCAACTATAATAAGTAAAAGTATTATTACGCAAATAAAAAAAGTTTTGAAAAGTTTACTGCCATTTACTTTAACATTAAAAACAAACATACTGATTCCTCATTTCATTTAAATATTTAGTAAAATATATGAATAGTTAAATAAAAATATGATTTTATAAAATTTCTTGTAAAATGCCTTGATTTAAACAAAGATTAGTGATATATTATATAAGTATTAATGTGTATAAATAACTATTAGGAAGGATTGAAAAACAAAATGAGTATTTTTAAAAAGATTTTTAAATCTTACAGTGAAAAAGAAGTAAAAAGAGTAATGCCAATTGTTGAGAAAATCAATAGTTTGGAAGATGAAATTTCAAAATTAAGTGATTTAGAATTAAGAGCAAAGACAGATTATTTTAAAGAACAATTAAAAAATGGTAAAACATTAGATGATATTTTGCCAGAAGCTTTTGCAGTTGTAAGAGAAGCTTCAAAAAGAGTGTTAGGAATGAGACATTTCGACGTTCAATTAATAGGTGGTATTATCTTACACCAAGGTAGAATTGCTGAAATGAAAACTGGTGAAGGAAAAACATTAGTTGCAACATTGCCAGTATACTTAAACGCACTAGAAGGAAAAGGGGTTCATGTAATTACTGTAAACGATTACTTAGCAAAAAGAGATAGTGAATGGATGGGAAAATTATATAGATTCTTAGGTCTATCTGTTGGTTTAGTAATTGCAGGAATGAAAAAAAAAAAAAAACAAGCAGCTTATAATGCAGATGTAACTTATGGAACAAATAATGAATTTGGTTTTGATTACCTAAGAGATAATATGGTAATTTATAAAGACCAATTAGTTCAACGTGGACTTCATTATGCAATCGTAGATGAGATTGAT
>CALXCH010000039.1 GCA_944386735.1 uncultured Clostridia bacterium | reverse complement strand
ACATGTCCTTTTGCTAAATCTACTACATGTATATAATCTCTAACTCCTGTTCCATCTGGTGTATCATAATCATCACCAAATACTGATAATTCTTTTAATGTTCCAGCAGCTACTCTTGCTATATAAGGCATTAAATTATTTGGAATTCCTTGTGGTTCTTCACCAATTAATCCACTTTCATGTGCACCTACTGGATTAAAATATCTAAGTATACAAATATTCCAAGTATTATCTGATCTATATAAATCTTTCAATATTTGCTCTATAAACAATTTAGAAGTACCATATGGATTTGTTGTTCCACCTGTTTTACAATCTTCTGTTAGTGGTATTTTTTCAGGCTCCCCATATACTGTTGCAGATGAACTAAATATAAATTTCTTAACATTATATTTTCTCATAGTTTCTAAAAGAATTAAACAACCTGTTATATTATTATGATAATATTCTAATGGTTTTTCAATAGATTCTCCTACTGCTTTATACCCCGCAAAATTTAATACTGCTTCTATATCATTTTCTTCAAAAACTTTCTCTAGTTTTTCCCTATCTAAATAATCTAGCTCATAAAATTTAAAATCTTTTCCGGTAATTTTTCTTATACTATCTAACACTTCTGGTTTACTGTTCGAAAAATTATCTACTATTATAACCTCTTTTCCTGCATTTAATAATTCTACTGCAGTATGACTTCCAATAAAGCCTGCTCCTCCCGGTAATAATATTGCCATTTTAATTCCTCCTTTTTGGTCATCCCCATTTCTATTTTCTAAATTATATTACATTATTTTTTAAAACACAATACCATAAAATTAGAAAATACAATCTGAAACAAAAAATAAAGAAAAAGATAGAAGCAAAAACTTCTATCTCTTAGATACTTCAGTTCCTTCTTTAGTATCTTTTATATTATATCCTTTACTGTTTATTAAATCTCTTAGCCTATCAGATTCTTCCCAGTTTTTATTCTCTCTTGCTATTTTTCTTTGTTCTATCAAATTTAATATTTCTTCTGGTATTTCTTCTTGTTTCCTATCTTCTTCATCAATTTTAAGTCCCATTACTTCATCAAATTTCAATAGAAGTTTTGCAAGTTTAGGAGATTTCTTATTATTGCGTACAACTTCCCATACAACTCCCATGGCAAGTGGCATATTTAAGTCATCATTAATTGCTTTGTGGAATCTTTCTTCATATTCATTTACAACTTCATCTTCCACATCGTCTGTTCCATTTAAATGAAGCTTATAACCATTTTTTAATCTTTCTAAAGATTTTTCTGCTCCATCCATTCCTTCCCAAGTAAAGTTTAGTTTATTTCTATAATGTGATGAATAACTAAATAATCTATAAGTTAATGGATTATAACCTCTATCTATAATATCTTTTAATAAATAGACATTACCTAAACTCTTTGACATCTTTCCGCCATCTATTAATAAATATTCTCCATGTAACCAATACCTTGCAGGAATTTTTCCACAATAGCCTTCACTTTGAGCTATTTCATTCTCATGATGAGTAGGTATTAAATCAATCCCTCCTGTATGTATATCAAATTGTTCTCCTAAGTATTTTTGTCCCATCGCTGAGCACTCAATATGCCAACCTGGATAACTTGGTCCCCATGGACTATCCCACTTCATTAAATGATTTTCTGGCGCTTTTATCCAAAGAGCAAAATCATATGGATTTCTCTTTTCTGGATCAACTTCTACCCTTGCTCCTGCTTTTTGTTCTTCTACACTTTGATTAGAAAGAACCGGATATTTATCTAATTTTGACACATCAAAATATATAGCAGTTGAAGTTTCATAGGCATATCCTTTTTCCATTAGTACTTCAACATATTTAAGCATATCTTCTATGTGGTCTGTTGCTTTACATACAATCTCTGGAGTTTCTATATTTAAAGCTTTTAAATCATCAAAAAATAATTTTGTATAATGCTCAGCAATTTCTTTAGGAGATTTATGTTCTTCTCTTGCTGATTTTATCATTTTGTCTTCACCTTCATCTCCATCTGAAACTAAGTGCCCTACATCTGTAATATTCATTGCATGTTTTAATTTATAGCCATTATAACGTAACATTCTTCTTAAAACATCTTGAAATATATTTGTTCTTAAATTTCCTATAGTGGCATCTTTATATACAGTTGGTCCACATGAATATATTCTAACTTCTTCCTTATTAATTGGTATAAAAAGTTCTTTTTTTCTTGTTAATGTATTATTAAAAAATATATCCATAATTTTTTCCTTTCTTCTTATAAAATACCAAGATAACTTGGTATTTTATAAGATTATTTTATTTTTATTCAATACTTCTAGTTGTTCCACCTGGCTCTTCTGGTTCTTCTGTTGGTGTCTCAGGTTCTTCTGGTTCTTCAGTACCTCCACCAGTTGTTCCGCCTCCAGTTGTTCCTCCACCGGTTGCTCCTCCGCCAGTTGTTCCACTTGTATTTCCTGTTCCAGTAATATTTTCATTTGGTGTTGTAGATGGTTTTGTTGTAGTATTATTTACTGGTTCTTCAGGTTCTTTTGGTTCTTCTTTTGGTTTTGTATGAAGATCACAAATTTCATAAACTCGGTCTGCATTATCTGTTACTTTTCTATCAACTGGAGTCCATAATTTTAATTGTTCTTTTGGTAATACTGATCCATAATATTTTGTTGTTACTTCACAATATTGTGAACAATATTCGGTTGCTATTTTTCCTGACTCTGAACATATTTGTTGACTTCCATGTCCTTGACATTGTCCTGGTAAATTATTTGCAGCAAATATTTCTGTATAAGTATCTGTACATCCTGATGTTGCTAGACAACCTGTTGCTCTACATACAGTTTCTTCTACTATTCCACTTGGCCTATCAAATGTTTTTCCTTCCAAATCTTTATGGACATCTGTCATTACAGCATCCCAAATCTGTCCTGCCGGATTTTGACTAAATCCTGTTACTTCTTCATTATTATCATAACCAAACCATGTTGCTGCTGCATAATATGGTGTAAATCCGCAAAGCCATCTATCATTACTGTTATCTGTTGTTCCAGTTTTTGCTACTACATCC
Source organism: uncultured Clostridia bacterium (assembly GCA_944386735.1). Lineage (GTDB taxonomy): Bacteria > Bacillota > Clostridia > TANB77 > CAG-508 > CAG-269. The sequence goes on along the minus strand of CALXCH010000039.1, from coordinate 11,539 downwards.
ATTCCTTTTATTGCACAATATGTTGCTGTTCCTCCGCTCTTTGTTGGTTCCATTCCAATCTGTTTTGCAAGATATGCTGTTTGTTCTGAAAATACTCTTTTTTCTTCTTGATTTGGTGTTAATACTGTATTTCCATTTGAATCAACAACTTTTGTATAGAATGTTGGTGTAATATATACTCCATCATTTGCAATTGTTCCATATGCTGATGCCATCTCTAGTGGGCTTGCACCATGTGTCATACCACCAATTGCTAAAGCTAATACTTCATCATCTTTTTCATCTAATGATGAAAGTCCCATTTTATTTAAATATTCTAATGATTTCTTTGGTGTTAATTCCTTCATTATCTTAACAGCTGGTATGTTTTTAGATTTTTTAATAAATTCTCTTATATCCATTGAATTATTATCATAATTATCATCATCTTTTGGTATATAATTATTACCAAAATCTGTTTTTTCATCTATATATCTCGTAGATGGTGTTATAACTCCTTCCTCTAGTCCTGGTGCTACATCTGCAATCATCTTTATAGATGATCCTGTTTGTTTTTTCATTTGAGTCGCTCTGTTCCATCCTGAACCAGATTTTTCTCCTAAACCACCTACTACTGCTACTACATTTCCTGTCTTATAATCCACAATTGCCATTCCAGATTGTGTATGTTCATTAATTAAGTTTCCGTCTTTGTCTTTATCTTTTCCACTCTTAATATATTTATCTTTTTTATATTCTTCTTCAAGTCTTGCTTGTATATCATTATCTACTGTTGAGTATATTGTAAGTCCACTACTATATACATAGTTTTCTGCTATTGGCCTTGTACAGTCTTTTTCTTCCATTACCTGATTAATTACTTGGTCTAATACTGCATCTGTATGATATGAGTAATTTGATGAGGTTGATACATCACCTTTTTGGAAGTTTAATCCTGCGTCTACTTCTGCTATTGCATCATTATACTCTTGTTCAGAATTAATAAATCCTAATTCTTTCATTTTATTTAAAACTGTTTTTGTTTTATTCTTTATTTTTTCTGTATTATCTGTAGATGTATCAAATGGATTATATGATGATGGTGAACTGTTTATTCCTGCCATAAATGCACATTCTGCTAAAGATAAATCTTTCGCACTCTTATTAAAGTAATATTCAGCTCCTAATTCCACTCCATGAAGGTTTCCTTCTCCTCCAACATATAAAATATTTAAATATAACTCTAAAATTTGGTCTTTCGATATCATTCTTTCTACTTGATATGCTTTCGCCCATTCTCTTATTTTTCTATATATACCTGCTAATCCATGTGATTCATCATCATTAGTTAAGTTTTTTACAAGTTGCTGTGTTATTGTACTTCCACCATAGCTTGAGCTACCTTTAAATATCGTATTAAATATAGCTCCTGCTGTTCTTTTCCAGTCAACACCATGATGTTTATAAAATCTTTCATCTTCTATTGCCACATAAGCTTTTGGTAAATAATCTGCCATATCGCCTAATGTTATGATTTTTCTTTTTTCATCTCCACTAAGGTTTGCAATTACTGCACCATTTGCATCTACTATAACAGAATTTGAAGCTTTTATTGAAAGCTCGTCTTTACTTATTTCAAAGTCATCCCCAAATAATCCAAAGAATATCCCTGCTATTATTCCAGCTCCAATTACGCATAGTAATAAAAATATTATTACTGCTACTTTAAGTGCCGTTTTTACTTTTGGATTCATTCCTTTTTTTCCATTTTTCTTCTTTCTCACATTGCCATTTTTTCCATTAGTCGTTCTATTTACCTCAGGCTTTTTTCTTGCTGTTGGTCGTCTTCTATTTTGTGCATTTGAAGACCTTTTTCTATCTTGATTACTATTTCTTCTATTACTACTATCTGGCATTTTCTTACCTCCTTGCCAATTATAAACTTAGACAAATACATTATATTATATTTTAGAAAAAAAGGGAAGCTTTTTATAAAATTTTAAGAAATTACAAAGATATTCTTCTTCCTATTAATTCTATAACTTTTACTTTATCCCTATTAATTTTTCTTTCTATATATTCATATGGCTGTTTTTTATAAAGCATGGCCTCATATATATCTTTTTGGAAATATAGTTTACTTTTATCATAATCAAATTCTTCAAAATTTTCAAAAGTTATTTCATAATCATTTATATTTAACCCATTAAATCTTTTTTTGTTAATCTCAACATTTCCCTTTAAGTTAACAATTATTGCTTCATCTGGAATATTATATTTATTTATTTCACCATTTGTAAAATCTACATTTAAAATAATCTTTGACCTTGCAAGACTTTTCTTCTTATTATTATTTATAGTTATCATTGTACCTTCTTTTTCTAATATGTCTTTTTCTAATTTCTTAAATTTTCCAAGGTTAGTTGTTACTATATTAACACTTTTATATGTACTTATGATGTTTTTTATGTTTTGTATTATGTAATCGTCAGCACTATTTACCAAAATACTTACATTAGTTTCTTCTTTTTTTAATTTTTCTTTTTCTACAACATAATCTAATACTTTACTAGATAACACAGAAAATAGCCATCTTCCATCTATTATATTTATCTTATACCCTTTCAACAATTCTAAAAAATTTTCTTGTTTCTTTAAATACTTACTTAAAATTATAGATTTACAACCTGTTTTATCTAAAATCCTTTTTATTCTTTTAGCTAAAATGAAAGCTCGCTTATTATCAATATCCTCCCTAGAATTTACAGGTAATATTATTTTATCTTCTATTATTTCTAACAAATTAAATATTCTAGCCACTAATACAGGCTTGTCACTTTCTTGGATATAATACAAAAAAATCACTCCTTAATATTTTTATTTAAATATATGTGAGTGATTTATTATTTATAACTATTTTCTTTATAATACTATATCTCTTTTCAATAACTTATTTTTTACAGTACCTAAGCCTATAAATTTTCTTGAAGCATAAATTCTATAAACTCCATCTTTATTTTCATTACTTAATTTTACACCATTAAGAAACAAAATCAATTTTTTAGAATCTAATTCTATATAACCTTTATCTTTAAATAATTCTTCTATACTTATCAAATGTTTTTCTATAAAATCTTTATCTACCTTATCATCTATCACAATTGAATTCTTTATACTAAATTCTCCTACTTTTAATCTCTCCAATCCTGACATATATCCTATTGTCCCTAATTTTTTAGCAATATCAGTACATAAACTTCTTATATATGTCCCTTTAGAACAGCTTACCTTAAATTCTATTTCTTTACTCAATTTATTTATTCCGACTAACTCTATATTATATATTTCTATTTCTCTTTTAGGCACTTCTATTTTTTCTCCCATTCTTGCATATTCATATAGTTTCTTCCCTGCAACTTTTATTGCTGAATACATTGGTGGCTCTTGTTCTTGTTTTCCTACAAAGCTAGATAATATTTTTTCTACATTACTTTTTTCTAAAATACTATCATCAACTTCTTTTTCTTCTAGAACCTTTCCTTCTGCATCCATTGTATCTGTTGAAACACCTAATTTTAAAGATACTTCATATTCTTTATCATGATTTATTAAATATTTTGAACACAATGTTCCCTTTCCAATAAGTAGTGGCAACACTCCTGTTGCTAATGGGTCTAATGTTCCTGTATGACCTACTTTTTCCTTAACTATCCATCTTACTTTACTTACTACATCATGCGATGTACATCCTTTTGGTTTATTTACTACTATTATTCCATCCATAATAAATCTCCTAAATATTTTATAGATAATATTTTATCACAAAAAAGTAAATATTTAAAGTATGGAATTAAAAATACAATTATTAAATATTTTATAAAAACTTCTTGACAGCACGTATTAGTACGTAGTATAATTATGTTGAAAAGGAGGAGCTCTGATGCGTGCAAAAGAGCTTATAAAATTGCTAAAGCAAAATGGTTGGCTTGAAATATCACAAAAGGGATCTCACCTAAAAATGAAAAAACGGAAAACAAATTGAGATAATTCCTATACATAATGGCGACATTCCAATCGGGACAGCTAATGCAATTTTAAAGAGGACAGGGCTAAAATAAATAGCCCTTCCGATTAATCATAAAAGTAATGCTACGCATTTTCTTCTTTCTAATATATATAATAGGAGGTTTAAAAATGAAAAACAAAAGTTTATCTTTAACTATTTATCCAGCTATATTTACCAAGAAAAATGACGATGGTGAATATTATATGGTTGACTTTATTGACTTAAAAAATTGCTCAACTTATGGAAAAACATTACAAGAGGCTTTTTATATGGCACAAGATGCTATGGGATTATTTTTAGATACTGAAACTTCATATCCTACTCCAACTACAGATTTTAGCAAAATAAAATTAGAGCCAAACCAATTTATTTCATTTGTAAATATTGATATGGATGAATATAGAAAAAAATTTAATAACAAATCAATTAAAAAAACTTTGACCATACCAGTATGGCTAAATCAGTTGTCGGAAAAAAATAATATTAACTTTTCTCAAGTATTACAAGAAGCATTGAAAGAAAAGTTAGGTATTGAATAATTTTTCTTTTAATAATATATATATTAGAAAGCACGCATCTACTCCTTTGTAAGGAGAAAAAGCTAGATTAGATATTCTTCTTAATCTAGCTTTTAACTTTTTTCTCTAATATATATTTTTATCAAAAATAAACATATTTTTCTTTACTGCTCCATGTAAAATAAGCTATTAGGTATTCCAGACTAGTTTTTTATCTTTTTATAATCATTATTATTCTCTTACAAAAAATAAAAGTATAAGTGTTTTTTAGATTAGGCAATTTGCGTAGGGGATATTAAGGGTAGCAAATTGCCGGTAAGCTATGCTTAAATCTAAAAAACACTCTAATCCCCTGTAAGTATCAATAATGTATCCCAGATACGACAAAATGTCGCAAAGGAAACACCCTAAATAGCGACATTATTTCAAATATTTTCTTACTTCTTTTAAAAGTTTTTCTTTAACTTGTTCTACATTTCCTTGAACTAATGCACCAGCTGCTCGAGGGTGTCCTCCACCACCAAACATTAAGCATACATCTGAAACATTAACATAACTTCCAGAACGTAAAGAAACTTTGTAAGCATTTTCATTATCTTTTTGTCTAATAAATATAGAAACTTCAACACCCTCTATGCTTCTTCCTATATTTACTAATCCTTCATGATCTCCTTCTTCTGCTTTTACTTCATCTAAATCCTTTTGGTTAATATATGAAAATGCAACTTTTCCATCTTCTAGTAATTCTAATCTATCCATTACTCTTTTTTGTAATTCAAAATTAGCCTTTGTTTTAGTTTGAAGAGTTCTTTTACAAATATCAGCTATATCAACACCTTTTCTTAATAACTCTGCAGCATATTCAAATGTATCTGCTGTTGTTGCCGGATATTGTAATCCTCCTGTATCTGTAATTATTCCTGTCATTAAACATGTTCCAATTTCTACATCTACTTCTATTTCATAATAAGATAAAATTGCAAGTATGATTTCACTACATGCTGGAGCTACTGGATTTACATAGTTTATATCTCCATACATATTATTACTTCCATGATGGTCTATTACAATAGTTTTCTTAGCATTTTCAAAATATTCTCTATTATCTAATCTCTTAAAAGTAGCACAATCCAAACTTATTGCTAAATCATATTCTTTTATATCACTTTCTGTTTTTATTTTATCTACTTCTGGTAAAAAGTTAAAAGTTTTTGCATGGCTTGTCATAATTAAATCTGCATTTTTCCCTAATTTTTCTAAAGCAAGTTTTAACCCTAAACTACTTCCTATTGCATCTCCATCTGGTGTTTCATGAGTTAATAGAACAATACTTCCTGCTTTTTTTATTTCTTCTAAAATTTCATCTAAAGTCATTATTTATTCTCCTCTTCATCTTTTTCATCTTTTTTTGGCATTATTTCTTTTAATATTTTGTCAATTCTTTCTCCATATTCCATACTATCATCTAATTCAAATATAATTTCTGGAGTATTACGAAGATTTACTCTTCTTGCAAGTTCACTACGAATGAATCCTGCTGATTTTTTTAGTGCTGCTAAAGTCTGTTTTGTATCTTTTGCATTTAAGATACTTACATCTACTTTTGCATACTTTAAATCATTTGTAACTTTTACTTTAGTTACACTAATCATCCCTGTTGCATTTGGATTTTTTAATTTATAATTTATAATCTCACTAATTTCCTTTTTATATTGTTCATTTATTCTTTCTAATCTACTTTTGCTTTCTGGCATCTTTAATCCCTCCTCTTGTGGAAAGAATATCCTTTTTCCCTTATGTCTGGGAAAAAGGAATCTTTTTTATCTTTTTATTTCTTCCATAATATAAACTTCTATTTGATCTCCTTCTTTAATGTCATTGTAATCTTGAATTTGCATTCCACATTCAAATCCTTTTCCTACCTCTTTAACGTCATCTTTAAATCTCTTAAGTGTTGCTAAATGTCCATCATGTATTACTACATTATCACGAATTACCCTTACACCTGCATTTCTTTCTACTTTACCTGTTAATACATATGCTCCTGCAATTGTTCCAACATTTGATATTCTAAATGTTTGTCTTACTTCTGCAGTTCCTATTACTTTTTCTTCATATTTAGGCTCAAGCATACCTTTCATAGCATTTTCTACATCTTCTATTGCTTGATAAATTACTGAATATTGTTTAATTTCAACTTCATCTTTTTTAGCTTCTTCCTTAGCTACACTATCAGGTCTTACATTAAATGCAATTATAATAGCATTTGAAACTTTAGCAAGTGTAACATCTGATTGATTTACTGCACCTACTGCTGCATGAATTACTTTCACTTTAACTTCTTCATTTTGAAGTTTTTCTAATGATTGTTTAACTGCTTCCACAGAACCTTGAACATCTGCTTTTACAATTAAATTCAATACTTTCAAGTTTCCTTCTTCCATTTGACTAAATAAATTATCTAATGTTACTTTTGGTGCTTGGTTAATTGCTTTCTCTCTTGCTTGACGTTTTCTTCTTTCTATTAAATGTTTTGCGACCTTTTCGTTTTTAACCTCATAGAAAGTATCTCCTGCTTCTGGAACTTCTGTTAATCCCATAATTTCTACTGGTGTAGATGGTCCTGCTGCTTTTACAGATTTTCCTTTATCATCCTTCATTGCTCTTATTCTGCCAATAGATGAACCAACAACTATTGTATCTCCTACATCTAAAGTTCCTCTTTGTACTAATACTGTTGCAATTGCACCTCTTGATTTATCTAGTTTTGCTTCTATTACAGCTCCTTTTGCTTGTTTATGAGGATTTGCTTTTAATTCTAATATATCTGCTTCTAATAGTACCATTTCTAATAATTGGTCAATATTTGTACCATTCTTAGCAGAGATTGGAACAAATATAGTATCTCCACCCCATTCTTCTGGTACTAATTCATATGCCATTAATTCTTGTTTTACTTTATCAACATTTGCATCTGGTAAATCTATTTTATTAATTGCAACTATTATTGGAATACCTGCTGATTTAGCATGGTTTATAGCTTCAATTGTTTGAGGCATTACACCATCATTTGCAGCAACTACCAATATTGCTATATCTGTAATTTGTGCACCTCTTGCTCTCATTGCAGTAAATGCTTCATGTCCTGGTGTATCTAAGAAAGTAATTTCTCTATCCTTTACCTTAACCTTATAAGCACCAATTGCTTGAGTAATTCCTCCCGCTTCTCCTTCAATAACATTTGTCTTTCTTATTGTATCTAAAAGCGAAGTTTTTCCATGGTCTACATGTCCCATAACGACAACAACTGGAGGTCTTGTTACTAAATCTTCTTCTTTATCTTCAGAATCATCAAACAAGATATCTTCATCTGTTACAACTTCTTTTTTCTTAGCTGTAATTCCAAATTCTTGTGCTATTAAATAAGCTGTGTCAAAATCTATTTCTTGATTTATTGTTGCCATTATTCCATAACCTAATAATTTTTTAATTACCTCTGCTGTTGTTTTCTTCATTTCAGCGGCAAAATCTTTTACTGTAATACTTTCTGGTATTTCTATTTCTGTTAACTTAAATATTTTCTGCTTATTCCTTTCTTCGTTATTTTGATTCTTTTTCTTCTTTCCTCGTCTTCCACGTTCTGTTGTTAAATCATAGTAATCAAGCATTCCACCATCCTGGTCATCAAACATATTTGATAATCTGCTTGTTTGTTTTAATGATTTTAATTTTCCTTCATCAAAATCATTACTATGGTTACTATTTCTCCTTGATTTATTCTTCTTTCTATTATTATCATCAAAACGATTATTACTTTTTTGTTTATCAATTCCTCTATTATATTCTCTTACTTGTTCTTTTTCGCCAGTTTCTTGAGACATAATATTTTTAATATTTTTTTCTATTCCTCTTGCATCAAGTGGTCTCTTTCCAAAACGTCCATTATTTCCGTTATTATTTCTATTGTTATTATTATATCTATTATTGCCATTATTATTAAAATGATTATCATTTCTATTATTTCTACGATAATTTCCGTTTTGGTTATTGTTGTTATTCCTATTTGGTCTATTCTCTCTATTTTCCCTATTTTCCCTTACATTTTTATTTGTAGCTACTTCTTGATTAGTTTTCTTTTCTTCTACTTTTGGTTTAGACTCTTGCTTTACTTCTTCTTTCTTTACTTCTTTAACTATTTCTTTTTCTTCCTTTTTTTCTTCTTTTTTAGGTTCTTCTTTATTTAAACCAAATAATTCACTTACTGTCATTGGTTTACTTTGTTTATTTCTATAGACAATATTATAATCTTTGTTTTGTTTTCTCTCAACAAAACCAACATTATTTTTCTTTGCTTGCTTCTTTTCCATTTCTTTCTTCTTTGCTTGCTCGTCTTCTTCTGATATAATTACTTCTCTTCTAATAATAACAGGTGCTTTTTCTTCTTTTTTACTTTCAGCTTTTCCTTTATTATTTGTTGCCTTTTCTTGTTTTTCTTGCTTTTTTGATTTATTTCCACCTAAATGCTCCTCTATTTTCTTTGCTTCATCTTCTTCTACTCCGCTTAAGTGGCTTTTGACATCAATATTTAGTTTTTGCGCTACATCTAATACTTCTTTACTGGTTAAGTTCAATTTTTTAGCAATTTCATATATTTTTATCTTACCCAATAACTTCACCCCCATTATTTATTCTTTGTATTTCGTTAGATAAATTTATATCTTCTATTCCTATTATTGCTTTATTTGATTTACCAATTGCTTTACTTAAAAGCTCTATTTCTCCTCCAATTATTATTGGTACATTTTCTTTTTCTGATATTTTCTTAAATTTATCTTTTGTTCTTTGTGATGCATCTTCTGCTACGATAAGTAATTTTACTTTTTTCTTATTTGTTCTTTCTTCTACCATATCTGCTCCGAAGCAAACCTTTCTCGCTCTTGCGGCTAAACCTATTAACCCTAATATTTTATTATTTATCAAGTATTACACCTCTTAATTTATTATAAATTTCGTCAGATATTTTCATTCCAAATACCTTTTCTAATCTTTTTGATTTTATTAATTTTTCTAGACATTCTATATTGTCACAAATATATGCTCCTCTACCTGGCATTTTACCTGTTCTATCTATATTTATTTCGCCTTCTTTATTTTTAACAATTCTTATAAATTCTTTTTTAGGCTTTTTTACGTTACAGCCCATACAAGTTCTTTCTGGTAGTTTTCCCATACTATCCCTTCCTTATTTTATGTCTAGTTTTTTATTTTATTCTGCTTTATCTTCTTCATTATCTTCTTGTTTATTTTCTTGTTCTTGTTTTTCCATAAGCATATTTCTAAATTGTGATTCTGATTTTATATCTATTTTCCAATTTGTAAGTTTTGCAGCTAATCTTGCATTTTGTCCTGATTTTCCAATTGCTAATGATAATTGATTATCTGGAACAATTACTTGTGCAAAGTTTTCTTCTGGTTTTACATCTACTGCTAATACTTGTGCTGGAAGTAAGCTTGCTGCAATATATATTGATGGATCTTCATTCCATTCTATTACATCTATTTTTTCTCCATTTAATTCATTTATAACATTCTGAATTCTAACACCTTTTTGTCCAACACAAGAACCAACAGGATCTATATTAGGATCTGGTGAATATACTGCAACTTTACTTCTATATCCTGGGTCTCTAGAAACACTTTTTATTTCTATTACACCTTCATATATTTCTGGTATTTCAAATTCTAATAATTTTCTTACAAAATCAGGATGGCTTCTAGATACTATTACTTGTGGAGCTCCTTTTTGTCCTTTTTCTACATCTAGTACATATCCTTTTATTTTATCATTTACTCTATAATGCTCTGTTGGTATTTGTTCTTTAGTTGGCATTACACCCTCTAGTTTTCCTAAATCCATTACAACTATATTTTTATCTGCTTTTTGAATTATTCCTGATACAATTTCACCTTTTCTATCATTAAATTCATTATAAACAATTTCTCTTTCCGCTTCTCTTAATTTTTGTATAATTACTTGTTTGGCAGTTTGTGCTGCTATTCTACCAAAGTTCCTTGGTACTATTTCTATATCTACTGTATCTTCTAAATTTAAATCCGGATTTATTTTTTGTGCATCTTTTAAAGTAATTTGCGTCTTTGGATTTTCTACTTTTTCTACTACTTGTTTTACTGAATATACATGTGTTGCACCTGTTTTTCTATCCATTACTACTTTTACATTCTCTAAAGAATCAAAATTTCTTTTATAAGCTGTTACTAATGCTGTTTCTATAGAGTCTAACACATAATTTTTATCTAATCCTTTTTCTTTTTCTAAATCTTCTAATGCTAATATTAATTCTTTATTATCAATTGCTGGTTCTTCTTTTTCCTTCATCTTTTTTCCTCCTTACCAATTATAAACAGTTTTTATTTGTGCTATATTTTTTCTGTCTATAATAATTTCATTTTCATCTACTTCTAACACAACATTATCTTTATCAAAACTTTTTAAATTTCCTCTATATTCTTTTTTACCTAAATCATCTTTTTTAAATAATTTTACATTTACTTCTACACCTATATTATCACTTAAATGTTTATCTTTTCTTAATACTCTTTCAATTCCTGGTGAAGACACTACTAAGAAATAACTATCTTTTATGAAATCATTCTCATCTAGCAAAGGATTTATTTCATTATTTACTTTTTCACAGTCATTTAAATCTATTCCATTAGGACTGTCTATATAAATATTCAAGTAATAATCTTTTCCTTGTTTATTATATTCAACATCATACAGTTCATAGCCTAAATCTTCTACTTTTTTATTAATTAGGCTTTCTACTTTTTCTTCTACCTTTGACAAAGTATCACACTCCCTTTTATACTAATCAAGAGTGGGATTTGTTCCCACTCTTCTGTCTCTTTCTTAGTTACCTATACTATTATACCCAATTTCTGGCAAAAATGCAAG
>CALXCH010000038.1 GCA_944386735.1 uncultured Clostridia bacterium | reverse complement strand
CCCAATAAATATTTAAAAAAAGATTTATTCTTGTTTTTTTCTGTAAATTGTTGTATAATAGATATGTTAACATTTTAATATATACCTTTGAAATTGTTAAAAATTCAGAGGTATAATCCTCTGAATGAGTATAAGGAGGAAAAATGTCAGGAATAGCAGTATTTAGTCTTTTTGCAATTGGGTATGTCATGTTGGCAATCAACAATCGTAAACAAGGTTCTACCGGACTTAGTTGGGCATGCATTGTCCTTGCAGTTGTGTGCGTAATAGTCGTTTTAGTACAGCTGCTTGCATAATTACAAAATATGCTATTATAACTGCAGGTAGGAAATATGAATCTTACCTGCAGTTATTTATTTGAATTTATAGATTATTCATTTCCTCTAATATGTTTTTATATTTAATTAAAAATATAAACTCATCTTGCATATTCACTGCATTTTGTAGTTCATTCAGCATAATATAAATTTTATTTATTACATACTGTTTATTAGAATCTGTAGTTGTATTTACGAGACTACTTGAAAATGTATCTATTGTACCTTTTACATCATTTGAAATTTCTTCCCAATTCTTTTGATCTAATTTACTATATGCTTTAAATAAATTGTTCTTAGTTGCAATTACAGCTTTATAGTTTGTATCATCTGTTACTTTATCCGCAAATTTTGGCATATACTCATACAATTTTGACAAAGAACTCAAAGTATTTTCCTTATTTTCTTCTTGTACTACTTTTGTTAGATTATCTAATTCTTGGTTAAATCCCAAAATATCTTCTCTTGCTATTTCTAAATTATATAAATCTAAAGTTATAGTTGGAACTGGTAAATATAATTTTTCAACCTCTGTTTTTAAATTTTCCCAATTTATATCTTCTGTATTTGTTAAAACTCCTGTTTCTTTTAAAGTATATTCTTCATTTTTTTCTTGCTCCCCACTTGATGCATTACTACTTGATTCTTGTCCTTGTCCTTTGCTATTTTGACTGCTTTCTCCTTGACTTTCCGATTCTTTACTGTTTTTTTCTTCTTCTTGCGAACTTTGACTGCTTTGTGAATTATTAGATTCTCCTGAAATTTCACTTACAGATAGATTATAATTTCTAGTTTCTATGTTATTTAATTCGTTTAATAACGTAACTATTTTCTTTTCTAAATATTCTACTTCCGCTAAAGTTTTTTCTCTTTCATCTCCGCTATTTCCTTTACTTATTGTTGTATACAAGAACACCCCTAAAACACCCACAATAATAATTAAGAAAGCATATAAAAATTTTTTATATTTTTTCAATTTTTTGCCCTCCATATCTTCTATTTTTTCTAGTATTTACATTTTTAAATTACTTTATTCTTAGTATAAAATTTTGTCTAATTTTAATACTAATATTAGATGAAATTTTTTAAATTTCAAATAATTTTTTAATAATTTTAGGAGCAAAAAAATGCAAGCAACTGTTAATTTATATAGTAACGAAAAAGGTGAATTAAATAATTTTTTAAGTCGTTTTTATAATACTAATTTAGAAATTTATAATGATTTGAAGTGGGAAAAAAAATATGCTAACCCCTTAGAGTTAGCAGAAATAATTGGTACCTTTATTGATAATTTAGATGATTACAATATTAGTATGTGGATTTCTTTAGATAAAAATGTATTTATTTCTATTTCAAAAGATAATGCAGATGATATTATTAGATATTTATATGAAAGATATCCTTATTAAATGTTGTTTTTTGACCCCGTCCCCAAAAACAGCATTTTTATTTTTCAATTATAATAGTTACAGGTCCATCATTTAATAAGCTTACTTGCATATCGGCACCAAAGATTCCTTTTTCCACTTCTATTCCGTATTTTTCTTGGCACTCTTTACAAAAATATTCATATAATTCTTCTGCTTGTTCAGGCCTTGCCGCTTCTATAAATGATGGTCTATTTCCTTGACTACAATCTGCATAAAGTGTAAATTGTGATACTATTAAAAGTTTTCCGCCTACAGCTTTTATATCTAAATTCATTTTATCATTTTCATCCTTAAAAACTCTTAACTTACACAATTTTTTTACTAGATAATCAGCTTGTTCTTTGGTATCACTGTGAGTAACTCCCAGTAATACCAAAAATCCTTGATCTATCTTTCCTACTGTTTTTCCGTTTACATCTACTTTAGCATTTTTTACTCTTTGTACTACAATTTTCATTTTTATTCCTCTTTATTTCTTTAATGTTTTCCTCTTATTTATTTTTAATACATGTTTATATTATCGTCATTATTATTTTCATTATCTTCATTATTTTCATCTTGTTCTTCGTTGTTTTCTTCATTTTCTATATTTTCTTCTACATTTGATTCGACTTTTACTGTTTTTTCTAAATTTTCAAGATTATCATTTTCCTCTTGTTCTTCTATTTTTTCTTCTTCATTATCTTTATATTCCTTGCTATCTTCTTCCTCATCATCTTCATCTTTTTCAGGAAAATCTTCGTTTTGATTGCTTTCTTCCTCATTATTTTCTTCTTGTTTTGCACCACAATTTGGACAATATTTATATTCTTTATCCATTTCTACATAGCAATTCTTACATTGTTTTTTATCTCTTAATTCTAAACATTGTCCTAATAAATCTTCTATTTCATCACTTAATACATCTATCTTTGTGCATAATTCTTCCATATTTTCTTTTATTTCTTCTTTTGCTTGTTTTTCTTCTCTTATATGTCCTTCATAAACTTTTTTACCAATTTCTTCATACAAGTCATTTATCTCTGTCCTTAATTGGCTTATTTTTAGTTTTATTTTAGTTTCTTTAGCAATTTTACCTGTTTTATCTGCTGTTATTTTATAGGCTTCTGATGCTTTTTTACCTAACTTATCAAAAAATTCCATTATTTTTCTTCCTTTCCTTTTTTAATAATAGTATACCCAAAAATTAATTATGTATTAATCCCATTCGCACTTTTTTTCTTTTGTCATTAATTGTTTAACAGCATCTTCTGGTTTTAATCCATTATATATAACATCATAAACAGTTTCTGTTATTGGCATATAAATATTATTTATTTTTCCTAATTCATATGCTACATCTATATTATCTATACTTTCTATTACCATTCCAACTTCTTTTTTAGCTTCCTCTAACGTTTTTCCTTGTCCTATTAATTTTCCCGCTCTCCTATTTCTACTATGTTCACTAAGACAAGTAACAATTAAATCTCCTAAGCCACTTAATCCATAGAAAGTTTCTTTCTTTCCTCCAAGTTTTGTTCCAAGTCTTGAGATTTCTCCTAATCCTCTTGTTACTAGTGCCGCAAAGCTATTATCTCCAAGGCCTATTCCTGCTGCCACTCCTGCACAAAATGCTATTATATTTTTTAAAGCTCCACCTAGCTCTACTCCTTTTACATCATCTGATGTATACACTCTCATTTTTTCTGACATAAAGGTATCTTGAATAAGATGTAATATTTCTTCATCATGTGATGCAATTACTAGTACTGTTGGCACAGCTATTGCAACTTCTTCTGCATGGCTTGGCCCAGTTAATACTCCTACTCTTGCTGTAGGTAATTCATCTAATATTACTTCATCTAAAGTTTTTAAAGTTTCTTTTTCAAATCCTTTAGAACATATTATAACCGGTTTATTCCCAACATATTCTTTATATTTTACAAATGTTTCCCTTGTAAATTTTGAAGGAGTAACATGTAAAATAAAATCTGCTCCATCAACGGCCTTTTCAATGTCTGTATAACATTCTATATTATCAGGAACTTCTACTCCTGGTAAAAATTTGCATTTTCTTTCATTATTTATAAGTTTTTTTTCTTCTTCATTAAAAGACCATATTTTTACATTATTGCCATTGCTAGCTAGGTGAGTAGCCAATGCCACTCCCCAGCTTCCACTTCCTATAATTGCTGCATTTTTCATTGTTCTATTTCTCTCCTTTGTTTATTATATGCTATAATTCCTATTACTATTATTATAATAAGTACAAGTATTAACAATTTTACTAGAAATGGTATAAATTCTGTGTCTCTTTGTTTTATTGTATTTTTTTCATAATTGTACTCTATTTTACATATACCATTATGTACTTTAAAATTATCAAAATAAGCAATATTATCTTTATTTACATTTTTTATTCTATATTTCATATCCATTTTTCCATAATCTGAAAGGATATCAAAATCATATTTACCATTTTTATTTGGTTCTAGAAGAATTTGTACATATTCTACTCCATTTTCTATATATAAATCATTCTGTACATCATCTTTATTTACAGGTATACTTGGTATGTTGTTGTCTTTTAATGTTTTTGCTCCATCATATTTTATGTTTAAATTATCTTTTTGTATTGCAAATAAAATATAATCTTTTGGAAGTAATAAATATAAGTCAAAACCCTCAGTTACATCTAATGTTACAAGTTCTAAGGTATAAGTATCTTCATAAGCATAGCTAAAATTTAATAATATTCCACCTAGCAATACTATTAAAATACTAAATATTGTAATTAATTTTTTCATTTGTTACATCTCCCTTTCTCTATTTTTTTAGACTTATTTTATTTTCTGTACCATTTAAAATTCTTTTTATATTACTTCTGTGATTAAATAGTACTATCACAGCCAAAATCACACTATATATGAAATATACATTTCCTGATTTTCCTTCAGTTAGAATTGTATAATGGTCATTTATAAATAATGTAAGTATTGGAAATAATACTGCCGCACTACATGAACCAACTGATACCATTCTTGTTAAAATTATTAATACTACCCCAAATACTAAACAGATTAATCCAATTTGCCAATTACTTAATAATAATACTCCAAGTGAAGTTGCAACTCCTTTTCCACCTTTAAATCCAAAGAATACTGGGAAAGTATGACCTAATACTACTGCAACACCTGCTATTTGCACTAACAATTCTTTATTAACATCTGGTATATTTCCAAGTAGTATAGCTATGCCTATTGAAACAACACCTTTTAATATATCGCATATAAAAGTTATTGCAGCTGCTTTTTTACCTACTGTACGTAGCATATTAGTTGTTCCTGCATTTCCGCTTCCCTTTTCTCTTACATCAAATCCTGCAAATTTTTTGCTAAATATTACCGAAAAGTTTACACTTCCTATGCAATATGCAATTATTGCCATAATTATATATACTACCATTTTTAAAATCCCTCCTTTTGTGCTTCTTTATCTGACTTTTCTCTTGCAATTATTCTTATAGGTGTTCCAACCAATCCAAATTCTTTTCTTATTTGATTTACTATATATCTTTCATAAGAAAAGTGGAATAATTTTTTATCATTTACAAATACGACAAATGTTGGTGGCTTTGTTGATACTTGTGTTCCATAATATATTCTTAGCCTTCTTCCTTTATCTGATGGAGGTTGTACAATTGCAATTGCTTCATTTATTACTTGATTTAATACAGAAGTTTTTATTCTCATACTATTTTGCTCAGCTACCTGATTTATTAAATCAAATAGTTTATTTACTCTTTGTCCGGTTAATGCTGATATAAATATTATTGGTGCATATGATAAATATTTTAACTTTTGATATATATCTTTTTTATAATTTTCTAATGTTCCTGTTTCTTTTTCTACCGCATCCCATTTGTTAACTACTATTATTACACCTTTTCCTGCTTCATGTGCTTCTCCAGCAATCTTTGCATCTTGGTCTGTTACCCCCTCTACAGCATCTATCATCATTAAACACACATCTGCTCTTTCTATTGCTAAAAGCGTTCTCATAATACTATATTTTTCTATTGATTCTTTTACTTTACTCTTTTTTCTTACTCCTGCTGTATCTATTAAAATATATTTTCCTTTATCATTTTCAAATTCAGAATCTATTGCATCTCTCGTTGTTCCTGCTATATCACTAACTATTGCTCTATTTTCGCCTAATATTTTATTTATTAATGAGGATTTACCTACATTTGGTTTTCCTATTACTGCAACTTTTATTTTATCATCATCATTTTCATTTTCATCACTTTTAGGAAATTTCTCATATATTGCATCTAAGACATCACCTATTCCAATTGCATTTGTTGCTGAGATAGGATAAGGTTCTCCTATTCCTAAATTATAGAATTCGTAAATTTCATCTTTATCTTTTTCTATATTATCAGCTTTGTTACATACAAGTACTATTGGTTTACCTGATCTTTTTAACATCAAAGCAATTTCTTTATCTGCTGCTGTTACTCCTTGTCTTATATCTGTTAAGAATATTATTACATCTGCCATCGCTATTGCTAAGTTTGCTTGCTCTCTCATTTGAGAAAGTATTATATCATCTGAATCTGGCTCTATTCCCCCAGTATCTATTAAAGTAAAGTCTCTTCCTCTCCAATTTGTTTCTGCATAAACTCTATCTCTCGTTACTCCTGGAGTATCTTGTACTATTGATATTCTTGAGCCTGCTAAGTAATTAAAAAATGTTGATTTACCTACATTCGGCTTTCCTATTATTGCTACTATTGGTTTTGACATTATTTTTTTCCTTTCTTTTTTACTACGTATATAGTATATCATAACTTATTATAAAATAACAAGAAAAAAGTAAAATTTTGAATATTTCAAAATTTTACTTTCTTATTTTTATATTTTTATTCTATTTTTCTATTATATTTTAATACATCCACCAATAACTTTTCCTTTATTTTGTTTTGGTAATGCTGATGCTCCTCCAGATAATACTATCATATCTCCTTCTTCTAATATTCCATCTGCTTTTAATTTTTCGATTCCTGTATTTATTGTATCATTAATTAAATCTTCTCCTTCGCAAAGAACTGGTATTGTATTAAATACTAATGATAGTTGATTATATGTTTCTTTACTATCTGTAATTGCAAATATTGGGCATTTTGGAGCTAGCGCTGCTAATTTTACTATTGATTCTCCTGTATGTGTATATGCAACTATTGCATCTGCTTGAATTTGTTCTGCTGTTATACATGTTGTATATGCTAAAGCATGTTCTACATCTTTTTTATTGTGGTCAAAACTTCTCTTATAAAATCTCTTCCAATATTTTATTGAACTTTCAACTGCTTTTGATATTTTACACATTGCTTGAACACATTCTACTGGGTATTTACCCATAGCGCATTCTCCTGAAAGCATTATATCACTTGTTACATCATATACTGCATTTGCTACGTCACTTACTTCTGCTCTTGTTGGTCTTGGATTTTGTGTCATTGTTTCTAGCATTTGTGTTGCTGTAACAACTGGTTTTCCAATTTTGTTACATTTTTTTATCATTCTTTTTTGATATACTGGTACCATTTCCATTGGAACTTCTACACCCATATCTCCACGTGCTACCATAATTCCATCAGATACTTCTAGTATTTCATCAAAATTATCTATACCTTCTTGGCATTCAATTTTAGAAATGATTTTTATTCTTTCTCCACCGTTTTCATCAAGAAGTTTTCTCATTTCTCTTATATCATCTGCTCTTCTTACAAATGATGCAGCAATGTAATCAAATCCACCTTTTGCTCCTTTTATTAAATCATCATGATCTTTTTCAGATATGAATGGTAATTCAAGGCTTACTCCTGGTACATTTACTGTTTTTCTACTTCCTAATCTTCCTGTATTTAAAGCTTTACAAATTATATCTTTGTCTTTTATTTCTGTAACTTCAAATTCTAAAGCTCCATCATCAACTAATATTCTTGAACCTACTTTTACATCTTTATATAGTTCTTTATAAGTAAGTGTTGTTTTTTCATTATTTCCTATTATATCTTCATTATAGAATGTAAATGTTTGTCCTTCTTTTACTTCTACTTTTTCATCTCTTGATTCTAATACTCCTGTTCTTACTTCTGGCCCTTTTGTATCTAACATTAATGCAACTGGTTTTCCTAATTTTTCTCTTACTTTCTTAATTGTTTCAATTTTTTCACTATTTTCTTCATATCCTCCATGTGAGAAATTGATTCTTGCTACGTTTAATCCCGCATTTACTAACTTTGTTAGCATTTCTTCGCTTTCACTTGCTGGTCCTATTGTTCCAATAATTTTTGTTTTTCTAAAATCTGTTTTCATGATTATATCCTCCTTTTTTTAAACCACTTGGTATTATATCATAATTTAGACAAATTTCAAGCTTTTTTTACATTTTTAGTAATACATTTTAAATAATATATATTTTAATATATTATATTCCAATCAATTTATTTTGTCTTCTATTATACTTTCTATTTATTTTTTATATATTTTAAATTATTTCCATTTTTGTAAAATATATTCAGAAAACCAATCTCAATAATATTATTTCTAATAAGTTATTAAATTTTATTCATCATTCTAATTCAATTATTGCGTGAAGATGTTTCTCATCTTCGCTTTGTATTACAACAATATTTTTATTACCAATTCTTGTATACTTACAGATTACAGTATCACCTAATTTAATTTCAGTTTTGTACATAATTCTTACATTATCAAAAGGTCTATTATTATATACATCTTCTGGTAAAGCTTCATAAGCTAAATCCAAATAATACAAATTATGCATATGCTTATTTATATCAATATCTTTTCTAATTACAGTATATTTTATACTTGAAATAAAATCTTTCGGTACTTGTAATCTATCTAGTTTCTCACCTGGAAATACTTCTTTTTCTTCTACATTATAACTTCCAATAACTTCTTCTGTTATTTTTGCCATTTTTCTTTCTTCTATATTTATCAAAGTCCATTTAGAAGTTGCAATAGCACAAAGCTTTTTATTTTCATCATAAATTTCATAATCACGATATGTAAAAAATCTATTTCCAACTCTAGCCCAAGTATGTACTTCTAGAGTTTGTCCATATTTCGGTCTATTTAAAACTTTGAGTTTCCAGTCTAATAAAATCCAAGTTAATTTTTTTATAGTTGTATCATTAGCACCATATCCTGCAACATCTGAATGATAAGAACCTATATTTTCTAACATTTTTAATATTGCTATATTTTTTATTAAATTATCTTTTCCTATATCTGTTAATCCCATTTTAAAGTATTCTTTAAAAATCATTTTGCTACCTCTTTTCTTATAGATATGTCCTCAACGCAACAAAATGTCGCAAAAGGGAACGTCCCAACTGCGACATTAATATCCCGGTTTTTTTAATAATTTAAACATATTCTTTTTATATTCTTCTACTCCTGGTTGATCAAATGGATTTATTCCTAATATACTTCCTGACATTGCACATGCCTTTTCAAAAAAGTATATTAACTCTCCTAAATTTTCTTCATCTAGCTTATTTATTTTTATCATAATATTAGGGACTTTACCTGTCACATGTGCTTGTACTGTCGCTTCCATCGCTTTTTTATTTACAAAGTCTAATGTTTTCCCTGCTAAATAATTTAGTCCATCTAAATTATCATCATCTGGATTTAATGTTATATCTGAATTTGGAGTTTCTACAGATACAACTGTTTCAAATAAAATCCTTCTTCCTTGTTGTATATATTGTCCCATTGAATGTAAATCTGTTGTATTATCTACCCCTGTTGGGAATAGTCCTTTATTATCTTTTCCTTCACTTTCTCCAAACAATTGCTTCCACCACTCTGTAAAGTAATGCATTTTTGGTTCATAGTTTACTAGTATTTCTATGCTTTTATTTTGTTTATATAAAATATTTCTTGCTACCGCATATTGATAACATTCATTATATTTTAAATTACTATCATTGAATCTGTCTTGTGCTATTCTTGCTCCTTCCATTAATTTGTCTATATCTATTCCTGCTACTGCTATTGGAAGTAATCCTACTGCTGTTAATACTGAATATCTTCCACCAACATTATCTGGAACTACAAATTCTTCATAACCTTCATTATCTGCAAGTGTCTTTAATGCTCCTTTTTTCTTATCTGTTGTTGCATATATTCTACTTCTTGCTTCATCTATTCCATATTTATTTTCTAATATTTCTCTAAATACTCTAAATGCAATTGCTGGTTCTGTTGTTGTTCCTGATTTTGATATTACATTTATAGAAAAGTCTTTATTTGCTACATATTCTATTAATTCATTCATATAATTTGAACTCAAATTATTTCCTACATATAAAATTTGTGGACGTTTTCTTTGTCTTGCTGGTAGTAAGTTATTAAATGAACTTGTTAAAGCTTCTATTACTGCTCTTGCTCCTAAATATGATCCTCCTATTCCTATTACTAATAACACATCAGATTCTTTTTTTATTTTTTTTGCTGCTTTTTTTATTCTTTTAAATTCTTCTTTATCATAGTTTGTTGGTAATTCTAACCATCCCACAAAATCTTTTTCATCATTTGCTCTTCTATGTAAGTCTTTATGAATGTTTTCTACTTGCTCCTTATATTCCATTATACTTTTCTTTGTTATTCCACTATTCTTTAGGTTTAAACTAATCTCTGACATATGCGACACCTCTACTTTCTCTAAAATTTTCCAGTTACATTATATACAAGTACTTTTTATAATTCAAGTTTTTAAGAAAAGTTATTAAACTTTTTATGCTGTTTTTTGGGACGGGGTCAAAAAACAGCATAATATAAAAGAGATTTAAAACATAGAAGTTATAAATCCTTTACTTTTCTTATATTAAATAGAAACATAAGCAAGTTTTTAGATTAGGTAATTTTGCGTAGGGGAAATTAAGGGGTAGCAAAATACCGATAAGCGTAGCTTAAATCTAAAAACTTGCTTCAATCCCCTAATTATAAAAATCTTTTTAGTAAAATATTATTTAAGCAATATGTTGTTTTTTAACTCCGTCCCAAAAAACAGCAACTATTGTACTACCTCATGCATTACTGCTGCTAAATATTTCATACTTGTTAAACATTGGTCTAATGTATTTCCTGTTGCTCCTACTTCTATTATACTTGCATATTTTCCTGTATGTTGGTTATATCTTGATTTTGTTAGCATCATTGTTTTAAATAATCCTGGATACATTTCTTCCGCTTTCTGTTGTACCTTTATTGCAAATTTTAAGTTTTCTCTCCAGTTTGGATGCCATAACCCTCCTGCATCTGTTCCTATTACAAACATTAATTGTGCCGCTTCTTCATCCCCTATTTTTACTGTAGGTGCATAATCACTCCTAGAGCCTATTGCATCCCTATGCACATCTATTATTATATCGCTAGGAGTTGTTTGTAATATATTTTCTACTGTTTTCAATGAACGTGTATATGAACCGTTATATGATGGATAATCATGATAATCTGTATTATGTACTACATTATAATTATATTCTTTTAAATATGTTTCTAATTCTGTCCCTACTCTTGTTACTGTATAATTTAAATCTGTCGTCCTAAAATTTCCCGTCGGTGTATATGGATATTTTTCGCTTGATGTATAACTTTCACAGCTATGTGTATGGAAAATAACAATATTTTTATTATCTATTGTAAGGTCATTTGTATTAAACAAATCTTCTGTTATTTGATAATCTGTTTCATTTTTTATTTTTACACTTCCGAATTTGAGTATTACTTCCATCACTTATAGGATTTGGTGTTATTACTTCTGTTGTAACTCCTGTAGCTGCTACCGTTTGATTTTTATCCAACTCATTATTTACATTATTTTTATCGCTATTTTTATTCTCTACCCCATTTGAATTGTTTTTTTCTTTTGCTTCTTCTATAGCCTTATTTTCTTTATTTTCAATATTTTCCATTCCATTAATAGAACTTATTTGCATTCCTAACATTGCCTGCAAAATATTTTTATTTTCGTCTTTTCTATCATCTTCCTTTGCTATATTTTTATATTCTTCGTTTACATTTGATATAACAGGAATTGTTTCATCTAAGGCCTGTAACATACTATTTTTTGAAAAAAAGTTTATTCCTTTTCCTAATTTTCCAATTATATTATTACTATTGTTATTACTATTATTATTTTCTAGATTATCTTTTCCTAATCCTTTACTTACAAAGATAACTACTAATACTGTTAACATAATGCCTACAAAGTATTTTAATATATCTTTCATTTTTAATACTGTAACATTAAACATATTTTTCTCCTTATCTTACGTTATCATATCTATTGTTATCATATCTATATATATTCAGTAACCCAAAAAATATGTTTAAAATAAAAAAATTCGGTACCTCTACCGAACTTTTTCTTTACACTTTTCTCCAGAACCAATCTAAGCTATCATCAAGACTTTTCTTTCCAAACGCTTTTGTTTCTATATCATCTACCCATAAATATGCAAAGAATGATATAAATACAAATACAAAGTCTATAATAATGCACCTTGATAATGTTGACATCATATATCTTAATTCTTCAGATAATGTTGCAATTTGCACTACATGTACAATTAATAATATAAGGTATATAAATAATACTACTGCTGCTACCATACTCTTTTTTATTTCTTGAGCTAAAAATATTAATAATACAGTTGCTGCAAGCATCAATAATAATGTTAGTGGGTTTGATATATCAAATACAAACATTTTCTCCCCTCCGTTTTCTTTTGTTATTTATTTAAATATAACATTAATTATTATATTTATCAACACTTTTGTATTACGTTTTTATTACAAGTTTGTTACATTTTTTATTTAATGTCTTATTTTAATTTCTTCTCTATTAAATTTGCTATTTCTTGTGCTTTCTTAGTTATATATTCTTGGTCTTCACCCTCTATCATGACTCTTACTAACGGTTCTGTCCCTGATGCTCTAATTAATACTCTTCCATTTCCTGCAAATTCTTTTTCTAGTTTTTCTATTGCCTCTTTTATTTCTTGGTCTTTGTCATAATCATATTTTTTATCTGAATTTACTTTTGCATTTATCAATACTTGTGGATATAATTTTACGATATTAGCTAATTCTGATGCTTTCTTTCCTTCCTCTAGGATTGATTTTATTAACATTAAAGATGTTAATATTCCATCTCCTGTTGGGTTATAATCTAATAATATAATATGTCCTGACTGTTCTCCACCTAAATTAAATCCATCTTTTAACATTTCTTCTAGTACATATCTATCTCCAACTTTTGTTTGTAGTAATTCTAACCCATTATCTCTGCAATATTTATTTAGTCCCAAGTTACTCATTACTGTTGCAACTATTGTGTCTTTATTTAATTTTCCTTTTTTTCTTAAGTTTTGAGATATTATTGCTAAAAGTTTATCTCCATCTATTTCATTTCCTTTTTCATCAATAGCTAAGCATCTATCTCCATCACCATCATACGCAACACCTAAACTTAGTCCATTTTCTACAACATATTTCTTTAAACCATCTAAATGTGTAGAACCACAATTATCATTAATGTTTACCCCATTTGGATGATTATTTATTATTTTATATTTTATACCCAATACTTTAAATACTTTTTCAGCTACAACTGATGTTGCTCCATTTGCTGTATCTAATGCTACAACAAAATCGTCTCTATTATATTTTGCAATATCATCATCAAAGTTTTTTCTAAAGAAATATACATATTCATCGATTAAGTCTAAGGCATATTCTGATACCCCTATTTTATCATTTACAGCTGTTAAGTTATCTAATTTTCCAGATTCCATTACTTCTTCTATTTCTTCTTCTAGACTATCTGGTATTTTCATTCCTTTATTACTAAAGTATTTAATTCCATTAAATTCGTATGTATTATGTGATGCTGAAATTACAACACTCGCATCTGCATTTAATTTTCTTGTTAAATATGCTACTGCTGGTGTTGGAATTACTCCTAATAATTTAACATTTGCTCCATAACTTAAAAATCCTGCCACCATTGCACTTTCTATTAATGTTCCAGAAATACGAGTATCTCTTCCAATTAGAATTACAGGTGTATGGTCTGAGTGTTTTGATAATACATAAGCCCCTGCCTTTGCTACTTTATAAACTAACTCTGGTGTTAGCTCAGTATTTGCGATTCTTCTAATACCATCTGTTCCAAAATATTTTCTCATAAATTTACTTCCTTCCTGTATAAACTTTATTTATTTTTTTTAGGTTTCATTATACTTTTTATTTTTCCTAAAACATCATCTTTTGCAATCATCATTTTTTCTTTAAAGTTTAATTTCATCATATGTGGCACATCTATATCTATTCTTTTGTTATGAATTACTAAGTTGGGATTTGTTGTGGTTAATTCTTCTAATTTTTCTTCTCCAATTAGTTCATTTAATTCTGACAATATTTGTGGTATTTTAGGATAGATTGTATTTTGTCTATGTACATCTGATCCTAACATATGTATCATATTACCCTCAAATAACTTCTTTACTACCATTTGTGCTTCTTGTCCATATTGTCCTATTATACTACCATAATTTGCTTGCATTAATACTCCCTTTTCTACTAAGTCATAAACCAGTTCTGGTTCTTTTTGTACAAAACTATATCTTTCAGGATGTGCTAAAATTGGAACTAATTTATATTGTTGCATTTCATATATTGTATCATATAAATTAAGTGGCTCAACGTTTAATGGTAATTCAAATAATACATAACTTGTATCATTTATTGTTGATGCTTTTCTGTCTTCTAATAATTTTATTATGTTTTCTGACATATATATTTCATTTCCTAAAAATAAATTTATATTTATATCTTTTGCTTGTAAGTTTTCATATATTGCTTTTACCCAAACTTCTCTTTCTGGTACATTTGTTTCATAATATCCTTCCATATAATGTGATGTTGAAACGATTGCGTCAAATCCTACATTTTTTGCTTCTCTTATTAGATTAAATGTTTCATCTATACTTCTTGAACCGTCATCTATATT
>CALXCH010000037.1 GCA_944386735.1 uncultured Clostridia bacterium | reverse complement strand
CTTGTCATTTTATGTTCTAAGTTTAATTCTTGATTATATAAGAATTTTTTAATTAAACTCTTTTTAGGTTTATTTTCATATAGATAATTTATTTGTTCATTTAATTTACTTGCTTCTTCCATTAATCTATCTGCCCCATTAAAGAAGTTATATCTTCTTCTATTTCTTGATAAATTATTTAGTTCTTTTTTAAATTTAATTATTTTATATCTCATTTCTTCTAATTCTTTTTTATAATCAGCTACTGCCTTAGAATCTTTTTCCTTTGAACCATTAATTAACTCAATTACAACACCTGTTGTACAAGCTATTAAAAAGCTTAAGCAGATATTTGTTGCTATCTCTACATCCATATAGTAAGATATTCCTGTTAATACAACTAATAATAAAATTATAACCATAACAATTGCTACAGTCGTTCTGTAATTTCTTTTATAATTTTCCATTTCAACATCCCTCTTCCTATATTTTTGCTTATAATATCATAAGATTTCTAATTATTCAACCAAAAATATTTAAAAACTCCCATATTTTTATATATGGAAGTTTATTTATTTCAAAATCATAACCACTCTAATATTTCTTTAGATATATTTAAATCTCCTCTTCCAACAGCTATTTCTATATCTGGTTTTGAGTCTCCGTGATAATCACTACCACCACTTTTATATAATTTATTGTCATTTGCATAATCAACTAAAATATTTCTTTGTTCTTGACTTGCAGATGGGTGGAAACATTCTATTCCATCTAATTCTGCTTCTTTTCTTAAATCATTTATAAATCCAATTGTATCTTCAAATTTGTATTCAAATGGATGTGCTAAAAATACTTTTCCACCAGATTTATGAATAATATCTACTACTTCTTTATACTTTGGTCTAAACTCTATACGATTTACAAAATAGATACTTTTTGGGTTTGCTAGACCTTTTCTGAAAAACACGCCAAGTGATTTAGTAAATTCTCCTAATATTTCATAATTTTCTTCATGTCTCATTAGTTCGTTATAAATTGAAATTTCTACATATCCAGTTGCTTTAGGTTTTACTATTTTACTTTCATCATATATAAGTCCTTGTTTATCACATATATCTAGCAATCTTTTATAACATATTTTTTGTTGTTCTTCTAATTTTTCTTCTGAATAATACTTTTTACACCATTCGTTTATTACATTAGGATTTATATTATATCCCAATACTTCAATATTTTTGTCTTGGAACACTGCATTTAGTTCGGCTCCCTTTATAACTTTACCACTAAAAATATTGTTATTTTTTAAAGCTTCATCTCCATATTGTTTAGCAGTATTATGGTCTGTTATTGATATATATTCTAGCTTCTTTTCTTCACATATTTTTAAAATTTCTTCTACTGTTTTACTACCATCAGAATACATTGAATGTATATGTAAATCAATCATTTTATTCCTCCTTTTTACACTAAAAATATATCATAAAATTTAATAATTTACAACTTGCAAAGCATATTAAAAACTCCCATATATAAATACAGGAGTTTTATTTCTAATTATTACAACCACAATTATTGTTATTCATATTATTCATATAAAATTTCTTTTCAGCAAGTTTATCTTGAACACCTCTTAGTGCTTCACCAAATCTTTGGAAGTGTACTATTTCTCTTTCTCTTAAATATCTTAATGGATCTAATACATCTGGATTATCTCTACATAAATCTATTAATTTTTCATAAGTTGCTCTTGCTTTCTGCTCTGCTGCTAAATCTTCCTGTAAGTTTGCTATAGGGTCTCCTTTACAAGCAAGCACTGATGCTGAAAATGGGAAACCTGATGCTGCTTGTGGATATACATCTACACCGTGATCTGTGTAATAAGCACTTAAACCTGCTTTTTCTATTTCTTCAATAGATGCATTTTTAGTTAATTGGTGTACAATAGTTCCTACCATCTCTAAATGTGCAAGTTCGTTCGCACCAAGAAGTAGTCGTTTGAAGCCTAAAAAAAATTTTCTTCTTTATAATAATATGACTGAAATTTTTAAGCTTCATTTTACTTCATATTCCAGTTTTTAAATGTTAATTTAAATTAGTTTCTATATTACCTTATTGATTTTAGGATATATATTTATTATAAAATTTGTTGGATCTGAATCTTTTCTTATTGCCTTTTCTGTTTTTAGATATGTAACTTGAGTAATTACAGTTTTTAGCAAATCATTTTTTTCTTCTGCTGTTTGTAATAAATCATATACATCTAATACATTTTCAATTTTAGGTACTAATACTTCCTTTTCTTTATCAACGATTTTTTCTTGTGCTAATTTCGTTTTATAATTTTCAATTGAATTATTTATTCTTGCAAGATTTTGTGATACTGTCTCACTTCTTGCTTTAAACATTTCTTTTGTATATGTACCATCTTCTAAAAAGTTGAATATACTAAGCAATTTATCATTCTCCTTTTTAGCCTCTTGTTCTAATGATGCAATTGTTTCTTCTATTGATTCTATTTTGTTATGATTAATTTTTTCTAAATGTTGTTGATAGTCAAATTTGTATTCTTCCAGCCATTTCTTTAAGCCTTTTAATACCTTCTCCTCCACATAGCAAAATTTTGAACCTATATTATCGCATTTTGGATTATCACAATATAATGTTGGCTCTTTACTAAATTTAGAATAAGACCTTCTTTTCATTTTTTTACCACACTTGCTACATATAACTAAACCACATAGTGGATTTTGTATTGTATTATTGTGTTTTACAGGTGCAGAATTTAAACTTCTTTTAGCATATACTATTTTCCAAGTTTTTTCATCAATAATTGGCTTATGTAATCCATCTACTAATATATAATCTTCATTTCTTGGTCTTGTAGAAATCAGTTTATCATGTTTATATACTTTTACTACTTTTCTACCATTCCATTTTATTTTTCCTATATATACAGGATTTGCTAATATATCTTTAACACTCGCCTCAGACCATTCATCTTTTTTTCTTGGTTTAAGTCCCATTTCATTTAGTTTTCTAGTTACTTCATGTAATGATAAATCATCATAAGCATATAGGTCAAACATTATTTTTACAGTATTTGCCTCTGCATTTTTTCTTAATGTATATCCTTTATCGCCTTTTATCTTTACTCTATCATATCCAAATGGTGCTACACTTCCAACATATTTTCCTTCCTTTACTGACATAATTCTGCCTCTTTGTAATCTTCTATTAATTACTTTATATTCTCTTCTTGACATGAACAATCCAAATTCAAAATACTCTTCATCAAATTCATTGTTTGGATCATAAGTTTTCATAGGCGTTACTATTTTTGTATTAGAAATTCTAAATGCCTTTGCAACTATACCCTGATCTATTGTCTCACCACGAGCCAATCTTTCTACTTCAACAACAAGTACACCTTTCCATTTTCCTTGTCTTACATCAGAAAGTAATTTCTGCATTTCTGGTCTTGCCTCAATTGTTTCTCCACTTACAATTTCTCTATATATTTTTCCTATTTTTAATCCTTTTTTATTTGCCAGTTCTAACAATATATGTTCATGTCTAGCAAGAGTTTCTCCTTCACCTTTAGCCTCTGCTTCCATGTCTGCTCTTGATTTTCTTAAATAAATTGCATAATCTCCTAATATATCTAACACTTTTTCGTTAGAATAACCATTATATATTTCTTCCAAAATTCCTCCTTCCTTTTGTCAATTTTATCAACCACTGTGAGTTTAGCATAGGTCAAATAAAATTACAAATCATTTCCAGAGTATTCTGAAATTTTTTTAATAGTTAGACTTAACAATATATCTATTATCTCTTTGCTTTCTTCTTTCGTACCAATATCTCTATCCTCGATTCTAATTATAGTAGAGTCACTTTTATATTCATCAATTATCATACATACACCTCTTTTTAATATGTATGCCATATAAAAAATAAAAGAACATTAAGCCAATAATCACTTAGTGTTCTTTTATAGTCGAATAAAACTAACAAATTATTTTTTTATTGCTCCACATTCTTTTAATATTTGTTCAACACATTCATTAATTGTCATATCAGGATTGTCAGTATAATATTCAAATTGTCCATATTTTCTATAGTTACATTTAAAATTTTCTTCATTCATTTTTCTAATTTCATTCGCATTATTAACTGCTGAAATAACATCTTCTAAAGTTATTTTCTTTAATATTCTTTTAAAGTTCTTTTCTTCTTTATAATCATCGATAAATTGAAATTTTTCATCAAAAGCCTTATTAATTCCTTTTACATATTGTTTTCTATGTGATACTGCTCCTATTTGTTGAATTTTGTGTAAAATTATCCATAAATCAAATGAAAAATTACTATATCCAAGTTTGTAGACAAGATTTTTATTTATTTTCTTTACATCTTTTAATTCTTTTAATATTTTATTAAACTGCTCTGTATGCACTTCTTCATTACTTTCATAATCACATATATGAAAAACTTTTACTTTATATGGTGCAGATATTGATTTTGCTCTACTTATAATAGATTTGTTGATTTTTATGTCAAATTTAACTGTATATGATAATTCTTCCTTATTATTTATTAACATTTGCAAGTGCTCAAAATACCACTTTTCTGTTTCTCCTTCAACTGATAGATAATATTTGTTACATACTTTTTTCAATTTTTAATTTTCCTTTCTATTTTTGTTTATAAAAACATCTGAAAAGTCTATATCTTTAATTGCTCCATATTTATTAACAAAATAATTTTTCATGTAATCTTCCGTATTTCTAACACCTTTACTACCATTTGTTCCAAAATCTGATAAAGAATAATGTATACTTCCTTTATCTTCTTTTTCCACAAATTTTATTTCATCTCTTCTTAACAAAGCATTATTTAAAAATATCGGATTATGTGTATTAAAGATTAATTGTGCCCCTTTAGTATTTATTTCATCATTGTGAAATATGTTGATAATGTTCATAATTGCCATTGGATGTATAGAAGCATCCAGTTCATCTACTACTAAAGTTGAGCCGTCTCGGATTGTCATTAATATTATTGGAAAAATGTTTAAAAATCTCATAGTTCCAAATGACTCAAAAAAGTCAGCTGGTAATATTACTTTTCCTCCTTTAAACTCAATCATTGACAATGGTTCAATTCTTTCCTTTTCGCTATTTATTGGATATAGAATTTGTTTTGACGTTAATCCAAAATCTTTTACTGCCTTATTTAAAGACTTGTCAATATAATACTTCTTATCTTTCTTGTCTGAAGATATAACAGGCGAAAAATGTATCATATCTGCATGATATAATATTTTAAAATCTTTTTTAAACCATCTATAAATAATGTCAAATATCTTTTTGCTATATAGAGATTTAAACATACCATTTAAAAATAACTCTTTATTATCTAAATTTGTTGTTGCAATTTTCTCTGCTGTATCCTTTGAAAAGTTTTCTATTAAATATTCACTAATGTTTTCAACTTTTCCTATAATTAATCCTTTATCTCTTTTATATAACAAATTATTATTTATATACAACTCTTCATTTATTATTTTTCTATCATATTCAACATCGAGAAATCCACCTATTAACATAGATAACCTTAACTCAACTACCATATTATCAGTAAAAAATTTAATATAAAAACTTACTGGCTCATTTTCTTCGCTTTCAATATTAGGAATAAGTTCTAATTTATCTACTGCTGTATTAGGAGTTGTTATATCTTCTTTATTTCTTATATTTCCATTTAATATTATAGAACGAAAGACATCCATTCCTCCAATCACATTAGTTTTTCCAGCTGAATTAGGTCCATATATAGCTGCAGAAGATAAAGCTTTTATTTCGTCTCCTTTTATATTTCTTGTTATTAGACTATATTCCAAATCTTTTATTCGAGTTGGAGTCATTTTAAAATCCATTTCTTCTTTAAAAGATTTAAAATTTTTCATTTTAAATTCTAATAGCATACTAATCTCCTTTCAACTTGCAACTTTATTGCAAATTCTTTGAATATTATACTATTATTATACATTAAAGTCAATAAAATATGCATATTTTTTGCATTTTATTGTTTTAAAATTAATTTTAACGATAACACTATGTGCTCATTCTTCAGTTCCGTATATCATTTAAAACAGCTTTTGATTTTTGATCAGGCATACCAAATCTTTGTGATAAATATCTAAGTGATGCTGCAAGCTCACCATCAGGACCTCCGTATTGAGAAATAATTACTTTAGCAAGTTTTGGGTCTGTACATTTTATATTAATTGGATATTGTAACATTTTATTATAAGTCCACATTTAGTCTTCTCCTCCTTCCCAAGGCCATGGTTCTTCAAGCCATCTCCACTTATTACAAGGGTAAGTTATTGTTAGAGGTCCATAAACCTTTTGATACATATCTCTTAATTGTTTTAATTCATTGCAATATTTTTTATGCAAGCAAAGTGCTTTTTTATCTTCTGGATGAGTATCTAAATATAAAGCAAGTTCATTAATTGCAAATTCATAACATCTTATTTTTTGTAATAATTCTTCTTTTCTTTCACAATCAATTCTTCTTCCTTCATCTTCATGGTCATTATCCATATTATTACAACCACAATTTCTATTTTCATTTAACAACATTTATTACACCCCTTCCCAATAGTATTCGCTTTTCTTATATAGTTTATTTCTTCCATAGATTGACCTGGAACGTAAGGGCTAACTAATTCAGGAAATATCGTTCCCATTTTTAATCCAACACATGGTTTAAATGTTTTATCCATATATTGAATAGGAACATAGCTTTGAGCTAGCATTGGATTTTCTGGAAACACACTATATTCTTCATCAAATCCACAACCACAACTGTCATCATAACTTTCATAAGAAGTAACATTATTACATTTATTTTCTAAAATGTCGTCTTGTAATTCACATGAATTATTTTGATAACTATTGTTCATACAATAACATTTTCTATTTCTAAACATTTTTCCTCCTCCTTTTACTTTATTATATGAACAAATTAGACAAATGCCACAAAAAAAGATGTAAATTCTACAATTTACACCTTAATTTATATTTTTATGTTATTTATTAATCTAAATAATTATCTACTTTCTTTATAAAAATAAAGCTTTCTATAATATCTACTAATCCATAAACAAGAATTGCAACACCTATTGTTTGTAAAACTGCTCCTGTATTTACTAAAATATAAATACCAACGATTATCGTAGCTATTGCAAGAAGTAATGTTATAAGCCATAATTTTGATTTATAATCTTTCCATACAATTGCTGTTTGTAAGTTTAAAATTCCACTATATATAATCCATATTGCAATTAATATTCTAAATACTGATAAAATAATGTTAGAGCAAAACATAAATATTATTCCAACTAAAACCATAACAACCGCAACTGCAAGCAAATAATTATCTTGTTTTCCATTTGAATAATAATCAATCACTTTTAACACTCCAATTACTATCAATATAGCTCCTAACAATATTGATATAACAGATTCTATAGCTTCTGGTCTTGCAATTAACATTATTCCAAATAATACAAATATCAATGAAACTACAATATCTGTCCACCCTGATTTCTTCAAAAACTTTTTCCACATAATTATTACCTTCTTTACTTCATTAATTACATATATAATATATCAAATTAATATTATTTAGACAAGTATTTTCTTATTTTTTCATACCATTTTTTATTATATCTAGTTCTCTTTCTAGCATTTTACGTCCTTTCTCTTTAGAAAGTCTTTCTGAAAATACTTCCATTGTAACAGACCTTGTTATTGCTGTTATAATTCTTATAAAGTAATATAAATCATCATCTGTTTCTAAATTTAACTCGTTTTTATTTATAAACTCCATCAATGATTTTTTGCTTTTTAGCACATCTTTATTTTCAAAAACATTAATATTATTTTTCCTTAATTCTTCTAATATATTTTTAACAAGTCCTATATCAAATTTAAGTACAGCTTCATTTGTTCTATAATCATACACTTTAAGTGCTGCTTCAAATATATTTCCTTTTGATTCTTCTAAACTTTGTTGCATTTTTTCATAATCTATTATCATAAATTTTTCAATAATATATTTCACAGCATCTTTTTTATCCTCAAAGTATTGGTAAAAACTTCCCCTTGGAATATTTGCTTCTTTTATTATATTTGTAATTGATGCTTGTTCAAATGAACCTTTACTAAATTCATGAATTAATGCTTTCTCTATTCTCTCCTTTTTTTCTTCTTTTAAATTAAAAAAAGTTCTTGATGGCATATTATCACCTTCCTTATGACACATTGTCACTTCATAAATTTTACAATATATTTTACGTTATGTCAAGAAAAAATAACACTTGTAAACAAAACAAGTGTTATCGTTGTTTTAAGCATTTTCAGTTTCTTTTTTAGCTACTATTTCTTTTCCATCATAATATCCACAGTTTTTGCAAACTCTATGTGGCATTATTGGTTCATGACAACGTGGACATGTTGATAATGTTGGTTGTTCTTTTTTCCATGTTGATCTTTTTTTGTGTGTTCTTGCTTTTGACCATCTTCTTTTTGGTTGTGCCATTCTAACTCCCTCCTTGCTCAAGATATTAATATATCTATTTTCATTTTTATCAAATATGGCAATTTCTGACTTTTTATTTAGTCACTATAAAATTATACAAGTATTTTTTGATTTTGTCAATAGTTACTTAAGTTTTATTCACAATATTTTTTGTAAAGTTTCTTCATATTAGCTTTAGTTAAAGTCTTATTTATTCCATTTTCAGCAACTTCTGTAAGAACAGCTGTTACAAATTCCTCTGTCTTTTTATTTATTTTTACTTTTTCTTTTTCCTTTGTCCAATACTCAAGTTCATATTCCTTAGTAAAATCTTTTTTCATATAAGTTATTCCAGCAGCCAATTTATCGCATATCATTTCAACTGCATATTTATATGGCATTACAGGAGTCTTATCTGGTGCAGTATTGTCAACCCAATATTCAGCGTGATGTTTATTTCTTCCTTTATGATGTAACCAAGCGACCGAATAACCTTTATCTCTCTTTGCTTCTGTAATTGGTGAATGAGTACCAGTATAATATTTAACACTTTCAAAAAATTCAGTTGGAGAATATTTTGATAGGTCATGCACAAAACCACGCCAAGGCTCTCCAACTTTACAACATAATTTAAAAACTAACCATCTATGATGAGTAATAAGCTTCAAATGTAAAAATATATTTTTTAGATGCATAATATCTATCTTCCTTTCACAATTTAGTTTACTACAAGTTTTTTCAAAAATCAATAAACTTTATTTAAGTTTCTGCATATAATATATGAATGGAGGTATATTTATATGTGTGGATTCGTTGGTTTTGTTAATTTAAAAAAAGATATTTCAAAAGAAAAAAATATTTTAAAAAATATGAATGATACTTTATCTAAGAGAGGCCCTGATGAAGAAGGATATTACTTAGATAAATCAGCAGCTTTAGCTCATAAAAGATTAATTGTAATAGACCCTGAAGGCGGAAAACAGCCTATGATTGAGAAATATTCCTTTGGTACATATATTCTTGTTTATAATGGGCAAATATATAATACAAAAGAATTAAAAGAAACTCTATTAGAACATGACTTTACTATTAACTCTCATTCAGATACAGAAATATTATTAAAATCTTATATTTATTACGGTAAAGATGTTGTAAATTATCTAAATGGTATCTTTGCTTTTGCTGTTTGGGATACTTCTAAAAATGAATTATTTTTAGCAAGAGACCACTTTGGAGTAAAACCTTTATTTTATACTGTTTTAAATGATACTTTAGTTTTTGGCTCTGAAATAAAAGCATTATTTAAATATCCAGGAGTAGAAAAAATTGTAGATAGACAAGGAATTTCAGAACTATTTGGAATAGGGCCAGCTCATACTCCAGGAACTACTGTTTTTAAAGATATTTATGAAATAAGACCTGCTCATTTTGCTATATATAACACTTCTGGTCTTCATGTTAAGCGTTATTGGAAATTACTATCAAAAGAACATAAAGACTCTTTGGGCCAAACTTGTGAACATTTAAAATATCTATTAAATGATGCGATTACAAGACAACTAGTTTCTGATGTGCCTCTTTGTACATTTTTATCAGGAGGATTAGATTCAAGTATCATTACAAAGTTTGCTGCTGATTATTATAAGGCTCAAGGATTACCACCTTTAGATACGTATTCAATAGATTACGTAGATAATGATAAAAATTTTGTTAAAAGCGATTTTCAACCAAATTCAGATAGTTTCTATGTAGACTTTATTAGTAAAAGACTTGGAACTAATCATCATAAAATAGTAATAGATACACCTGAACTTGCAGATGCTTTAGAAGATGCTATGATAGCTCGTGATATGCCTGGTATGGCAGATATAGACTCTTCCCTACTTCTATTTTGTAAATATGTTAAAAAAGATATGACAGTTAGCTTAACACGGTGAATGTGCTGACGAAATATTTGGAGGTTACCCTTGGTTCTTCCGTGAAGATGCATTAAAGAGCAATACTTTCCCTTGGTCAATTTCTATCAAAGAAAGACAGCATTTATTAAATCCTTCTATTGGAGAAAAAATAGATTTAAAAGAATATATAGACTACCGTTATAATGAAAGCTTATCTGAAGTAGAAATCTTAGACACTGACTCTAAAGAAACTGCTGAAAAAAGAAAAATATCTCATTTAACTTTAAATTGGTTTATGCAAACATTACTTGACCGCTCTGACAGAATGGCTATGTATAATGGTTTTGAACTTAGAGTTCCATTCTGTGACTATAGATTAGCTCAATATGTATGGAACATCCCTTGGGAATGGAAAGCTTTAAAAGGAAGGGAAAAAGGACTTCTTCGTTATATTTGTAAAGATTTCCTTCCTTCTGAAATTGTAGATAGAAAAAAATCTCCATATCCTAAGACTCATAATCCTACTTATTTAGCTAAAGTCAAAGGAATGCTTTCTAAAATTATGGAAGATAAAAATGCTCCTATTAATAATTTGCTTAACCGTGAATATATTTTACAAATACTAGAAACAGATGGCAAAGCATTTACTAGACCTTGGTTTGGTCAACTTATGGTAGGCCCACAACTTATGGCATATTTAATTCAAGTAAATCAGTGGCTAGAAAAATATGATCCTAAAATTGAAATTTAAAAATATCTATTTGTATAAGGTCACAAATTGTGACCTCAAAATATATTTAAACAATATAAAAATTAATCCATTATTTAATAAGAATTTTCTCATAGAAACAAAAGCATTCATAATATTTATACTGACCTTAACTGCTATATCATTTTTTAATAGCCCAGAAAGCATTGCAATTCCTTGTTCTGTAAATACATAAGATAGATATCTTCTTCCGCCATAATTTTGTTTTTCTAAACTTGAGGTCGCAAATTGCGACCTCAAGTTTTCTACTTCAATTTCAGTTAATTTAAAACAAAAATTTTCAGGAAATCTCTCGATATTCCTTCTTACTGTTTCATTTATACGTTTAGTTGAGTAATGATATAACATAGCCACATCACTATCTAACATTACTTGTTTTCCTCTTATTGTATAAATTAAGTTCTCAATTTCTTCTACACTATAATTTACTAAACTTTTTTCTTCTTTTGCATTAGTGTTAGTATTATTATCCATTTTATCACTTCCTATTTTTAATGTATATGTATATATAAAACATTTGTTTTGTGTTTGTCAATAATATTTAAAATTTTACTATTTTTTATTAATGTAAAAGAAGCGGTTTCCCGCTTCTAAAATTTTACTTTCTCTTTTCATATTATTTTTTACTTGTAGATTATTTTTCATCTGCGCCAAAATGCAAATCAAATATATTATCACCACCAATAACTTCACCAGTAGTGCAATCTACATAATAAGTTCTTGGCAGTCCAAATGTTCTATTATCATAAAAGATACTTATTGCATAAGCTTTTCTGACTCTCCCATCCATTTTATAAGTATTATAAGAATAATTTATTCCATCTCCTAAAGTCGTTGTTTCATTACCATTTTCTAATCCATTTTCTTTTAAATACACTTGTGGATTTACTCTTACTATTGCTAGCTTACTTTCTATATTTTTTTGTATGTGATTTTCCGTATTAATAATCCTATCTTTTTCTTTTGCAATTTCTATCGCTTGTTCTTCTGATATTTCTATAGGATTATCTTCAAAAGGTTCATTTTGAATAGATAACTGAGTTACTTTATTTATTTTAGGAATAATAGTCATAGTAACAGATTGATATTCATTAAATATTCCGTCATATTCTTTTGCAAAAGTTATATACCACATATAAGCCTTATCTTCATCATCACTATTATTACAATTTACATATGAAATTTTATACTCATCTCCATATCCATATTCTTTCATCTTATTTTTTGCTTGTTCTAAAATTTCTTCTCTAGAAGAAGTACATTTTTCTATTTCTTCTATACTTAAACCATTATCTGTATAAAAACTGCTTAAATTACCAGTACTAGCATCTATGAAAAAATTATCTTTATTCTTTGTAGATATAACATATGTTATAGCATCATAATTAGGGTCTTTTTGTAATTCTATATTTTCTATATCACTTGTATTTAAATCTATTTTATATCTTTTTAATTGTTCTATTGCTTTATTTACCGCTTCTTCTTTAGATATTACTTTAGATAAATCTTCCTCATTTACTTTTAATTCATCTATATAATTTTCAATTTTTTCTGGCTTACTAAACACATTTTGATATACCACCGTCCCTGCATAAGTAACTCCTGCAATTAATCCTATGGCTATTACAAACATTGCGGCCATTTTTAAAATCTTTTGTTTGCTCATAGGCTTATCCTCCTTATCAAAATTGGATATAGCTATTTTCATCTTCAAATTTTCTAGTATTTTCTTATTTAATTCTTTATTACTCATATCTATACCCTCCTTTTTCTAATTCTTTCTTTATTTTCTTTCTTACTCTATGAAGTCTTGTTTTTACTTTAGATTCACTAATATTTAATATTTTAGATATTTCTTTTATCTTTCTTTGTTCATAATAAAAATAAATAAAGATTTCTTTACTTTCTTTGTCCATATTATTGATAATATTTTCTATAAATTTCATTCTATCTTAATCTTCAAATAAATTTTCAACATCATCTTTTGTATTAATAATATTTTGATAATCTTCTATATTAACATTAATATACTGTTTTCTATTTTTCCTTAATTTATTAAACAATATATTTTTAGAAACTCCTACTAGATAATTACTTATTTTATCATCTAAATTCATCTTTTTATAATTATTCCAAAGAACAAAGAAACTATCTGTAATTATTTCTTCTATATCTTCATCTGGTAAATTATAACTATTGTTTTTTATAACCTTATATAAAAAACTACTATATTCATTAATGATTTTTCCAATATTAAGTTCATTTCTTTCTATATATTCTTTTAGTTCTTTCAATTTATATATAAATCTCCTTTTACTTAAGATATCTTATATATTTATAATACCATTATTTTGAAAAAGGTTACAAAAAAAGAAGTAAATAAAATATTTTACTTACTTCTTTAAATATTTATCTTTCTACACTATGTGAATTTTTTTTTGATCCCTTTGACGCTTCATCAAATACACCTAGTATTTTTTTAGTTATACCTTCTTGTGAATAATGTTCTTTTGTATAATCAACTATAAAATCTTTATCAAATTTATCTTTTCCTGTTAGGACATCACAAACCGCATCACTTAAAGCTTGACTATCATCCATTGGTACTAAAACTCCAACTGGTGTAACATATGTTTTACTCTTATCTGATATATCTTCTTTATTTATATTTAAAATTCCAGGTATTCCTCCTGCATTTGTACCAATAACCGGATGACCACAAGCCATACCTTCTATTACTACCAATCCAAATGGTTCATTTCTAGAAGGAATTAGTGATACATCTGCTAAATTTTGTATTTCTCTTACTTCGTCTGTATTTTTTCTTCCTACAAAATGTGTATTTTTTAATCCTAATTCTTTTGCTTGTTCTTTTAATTGGTCTTCTAATTGTCCTGAACCAACAACTAAAGTTAGAACTTTCTCTCCTTGCTTGCTTAAATTTTCTTCATATGACTTTGCTGCATCTAGCATTACATCAATACCTTTAAAATCAGCAAATTTTCCAACAAATACAACTAATTTATCATAATCTAAATCAATTTTTCCATCAGGTGTATTTTGTGAAACTAAACTTCCTATAACATCTTCTTTATTAACATCTTTATCTACATAGAATTTGCTTGTATCATATCCATTTTCTATTAATTCAACTTTATTGGCAGCAAGTGGAAATAATTTTTTGAATTTTTCTTCTTGTGCTTCAGATATTACAATAATTTTACGAGCATTTATTGCCGCTCTATTTGAGCACTCTATATAAAAATTATATTTTTCCTCTTCTTCTTTTAATTTCTTTATCTTTTCAGGATCTGTTTCAGTTTTTAATGCTTTTCTTATTTTTTGTAGTTCTTCCTTACTTCTTTCAAATCCCATTAAATCGGTTCCATGAATTGTTGTTACAACTGGCACACCTGTTTCTGTAGCGATACTAGTTGATATCCAGTTATGTTGTCCATGTATAATATCAGGTTTGAATTCTCTTACTTCCTCATTAATAGCTTTTCTAAAAGCTTGTTCATATTCTCTTATTTGACTTAAGCTTGCATCCCAGAAATTAGCTGTACTTTCTGTATGAGTTGTAAACATTAGATAATTGAAATCGCATTGTCCTTCTATTATTTGTGGATTTTCTTCTTCAGACTTAAATGGAACTATATGATATTTTACACCAGGTATTCTATCAAAATCTGTTCTGTTATTAGCTGTAATTATTGCTACATTTTTCCCTTCTTTTAAATAAGAATTAGCAAGAGCTGTTACTTGTACACCACTTCCCGCTCCATACGTAGGAAATGCTGTTACCATTAGAATGTTTTTCACATTATCTTGTAAATTTTCCATGTTCATCTTCCTTTACATCTTTTTCTTATATATATCAGAATTTTCGACAAATTGCAACATTATTGCATTTTTTCTTTTATTTTTACT
>CALXCH010000036.1 GCA_944386735.1 uncultured Clostridia bacterium | reverse complement strand
AATCAGAACGAATTTCTCTATCAATTGATGGTTCTATTAATCTTTTAAAACTATCTAAAATAGTTTCTTTTAGCATAGAAGTAAATTGTGTCTCACCCTTTATTATATCTCTTTCGATATAATTTAATATTTTATCTTCTGGCTTTTCTATTTTAACTTTTAAGAAACCTTCCTTTTCTCCCCTGTTTATTGCTAAGATTCTATGGCTTGGAATATATTTTATAGCTTCATTATAATCATAATACATCTCATAATTAGATTTTTCATCTTCTTTAGCTGCTTTTGTTACAATTAAAGCTTCTCTATAGCACATCTTCTTTATTTGTTTTCTGTATTTTGGCTCATCAGAAATCATTTCTGCAATTATATCTAATGCTCCTGCTATTGCATCATCTGCTGTTGCTACTACTTTATCTTTATTTTTCTTATCTTCTTCAGATAATTTATCTATATTTACATATTCTTTTGCAATTTCATTTATATCTTTTGTTTCTTTTTGCTCTAATATTATATTTGCTAATGGCTCTAATCCTTTTGCTTTAGCAACTGTAGCTCTTGTCTTCTTCTTTTGTTTATAAGGTCTATAAATATCTTCTACTTCTGCTAAAGTTTTTGCAATTGCCACTGCTTGTAAAATTTCATCTGTTAACTTTCCTTGTTCATCTATAGATTTTACAACCTCTTCTTTTCTTTGCTCTAAATTTCTTAAATAAGTTAGTCTTTCTCCTAAATCCCTAAGGATTTCGTCACTTAGTCCCCCTGTTACTTCTTTTCTATAACGAGCAATAAACGGAATTGTATTTCCTTCATCTATTAATTTAATTGCATTTTCAACTTGTTTTTCTTGAATATTTAATTCTTGTGCTATTGTTTTAATGATTTTATCCATTATTTTCTTCCTTCCTTCGTACTGTTTTCTGGGACGTGCTCAAAAAACAGTTTTTTATTTTATTAATGTCTTTTTAAAAAATAGAACTGTTTACTAACAGTCCTATTATAACAATCCGTAAGATTTAAGTCAAATATATTTTTACTTTTTATATTTTTTAATATATGGTAAGTAATTTTCTCTAAAATTTCATTTGAATTATGTCAATTTTTGTGATATAATCATCACGTAAACTAGATGAAAAGGAGATGGATATATGGATAAAATTACTATTATAGTACCAATTTACAATGTTGAAAAATATTTGTCTTCGGCATTAGACTCTGTTGTAAACCAAACATATAAAAACTTAGAAGTACTTTTAATAGATGACGGTTCAACAGATAATTCAAGTAAAATTGCAGAAGAATATGTAAAAAAAGATTCAAGATTTATTTTAATACATCAAGAGAATCAAGGTTTATCAGGAGCTAGGAACACGGGACTAGAAAATGCTACTGGGAAATATATAATGTTTCTTGATTCTGATGATTTTTTTGACCCAAACTCTTGTGAAAGTTTATATAAATGCATTGAAGAAACAAATGCAGATTATGCTATAGGAAACTATACAAACACAAGCGAAGATGGAACAAAGTGGGAAAAGCCAGTATTTCATAGAGATAAATACAAAGCATTTAGATTATCAATAAAAGATTATGAAAATTCATTTTTTATTATGAACTCCGGTGTCTGGAACAAGATTTTTAGAAAGTCTTTCTTAGACAAATTAGGCGTTCGTTTCGTAGAAAAATTGCCAGCAGAAGATGCGATTTTTACTACATATTGTTTTATTCATTCTGAGAGGGTTTTTTATACTCCAGATAAT
Organism: uncultured Clostridia bacterium; assembly: GCA_944386735.1. Classification (GTDB taxonomy): domain Bacteria; phylum Bacillota; class Clostridia; order TANB77; family CAG-508; genus CAG-269. The sequence goes on along the minus strand of CALXCH010000036.1, from coordinate 13,426 downwards.
GTTTATAATTATAGACTAAGAGATTCAAACTCTATTTCAACAAACTGTTCAAAAAAATATTTTTTAGGAATTAACAAAGCATATAGAATCATATATGATAATTTTAGAACTTCAAATAACTTAGAATATTACCGTTATTATTATGCAAAAAGTATGAACTATATTCTTTATAGATTTATAGATACAGATTTATTAACAAATGAAGAAAGAATAGAAGTTTTAGTAAAAATGAGATGGTTTTATACATTAAATAATGATTTAAAAATACCTACAATTATAAAATCAGTACAATATATTATTGAGTCTATAGTAGCAAAAGATTATGAACAGACATTAAAATATTGTGACATTTTAAAACAAGTAAGAAAAATAATGTCAAAAGAAGAAAGGGAAAGAATGTCAAAACCAAGTCCTAGTACTTATAGAGAAATAGAAAGCAAAGAAATGAATCCAGAAATAGTAAATATGAAAGAATCTTTATTAAAAGAAATGGAACAAAGTAAAATAAAAATTTTAAATATAGAAGATTCAATAAATAAGATTCTTATAGAAAGAAAATCTATCGCACGCTTTGGTGATGGAGAATTAGATTTAATACTTGGAAAAGATTTAGACTTTCAAGTTTATGATGAAAAATTATCTAATAGACTAGAGGAAATCTTAAGAAGTAAACAAGACTTTTGTTTAATAGGAATTCCTGATGTTATTAATGAATTTAATAATCTAACGGAAGAAAGTGAAATATTCTGGATTAAAAATATGGCTAGAACTAGAAAAACCTGGCTTAAATACATTAATGAAGATATGGAATATGCCACATCAAATTTAACAAGACTTTATATTAGATATAAAGATAGAAGTAATACAGGAAAATATTTCTCAATGCTAAAACAAATATGGAAAGACCGTGACGTTATACTTTGTGAAGGAGCTCAAACTAGAGTTGGTGTGGGAAATGATTTACTTAGCGAGTGTAAATCAGTAAGAAGATTTATATGTCCTGCAGAAAATGCTTTTAGTAAATATGATGAAATTTTAAATAGATTAAAGCAAGAGCCTAAAGATACATTAATTTTATTTGCATTAGGTCCTACGGCTACAGTACTTGCATATGATTTAGCAAAAGAAGGATATCAAGCATTGGATATGGGACATTTCGATATTGAATATGAATGGTATAAAAGAAATGCAAAAAAACAAGAAAAGATTGCTAATAAATATACTAATGAAGTATCTGGAGGTAATATTACAAATAACGTTTATGATAAAAAATATTTATCAGAAATAATAGAAAATTTTGAATAGGAGCATGCTTATGAATATTATACTTATGGGAACTCCTCACCATGCAAATATAGGAGATTTAGCAATAGCTTATAGCGAGGAGAAAATGATAAAAGAACTTTTTCCTAATAAAAAATTATATATAATGCAAGAAGAAAAATTAGATGTATGTGCAAAAAAAGTAAAAAATTATATTAAAAATGATGATATAATTTTATTACATGGCGGTGGTAACATAGGAGACACTTATGTTACTCCAGAAAAAGGAAGAAGAACAGTTATTTCTACTTTCCCTGAAAATAAAATAATTATATTCCCTCAGACTGCATATTTTGAAAGTGAAGAAGAATTAAATACTTCTAAAAAGATTTATAATGCACATAAACATCTAATAATAATGGCAAGAGAAAAAATGTCATATGAATTTATGAAAAAACATTTTTATAATGCAAAAATTTATTTAACGCCAGATATTGTTATGAGTTTAAAAGAGACTTCAAGTGAGCAAAGAAATGACATTCTCTTAATGTTTAGAAGAGATAAAGAAAAAACATTAGGAAATGATATAACCGCTTCTATAATTAAATATGTAAAAGGACATTTTGATTCTTATAAAATTAGTGATATGAATATTGGAACTAAACCTGTTAATAATATTTCAGAGAAATTAAGAAAAGAAATATTAGAAAATAAATTTAAAGAACTTCAAAAAGCAAAACTTGTTATTACAGATAGACTTCACGGTATGATATTTTCTGCAATCACAGAAACCCCTTGTGTTGTATTTGATAGTCTCACACATAAAATAGTGAAATCATATGATTGGCTTAAAAATTTAGGATATATACAAATGTGTGATAATATTAATAATCTAGAGGAGTGTATTAAAAAAGCAATTAATTCAAAACCTTATATATACAACAACGAATTCGCAAAAAAAATAATAAGAGATATTTTAATTAAAGAAATTGGAGATGAAAATTAATATGTTTAAACTAATATATGATAAAACTTTAGATAATACTATCTTTACTAAATTACATTTAACTCCAGTTGTAGAAGATTATTATAAAATAAAAGATTTATCTTTTTGTGTTGCAGACGGAGTAACAAGAGATAATATAAAAGGAGAAGCAACTAAATATCCCCAAAACGAAGAAGAAGCTAAATATTGGGTAGAAACATATCCAAATCCTAGTGGTGCTTTTGATTCTGCTAAAATAGTATGTGATACTTTTATTTCTGAAATAGAAAAATATTCAGATGATGAAATTTCAGAAAATGTTATTATGACTATTGCAAAGCAATGTAATAAAGCATTGAAGCCTTTAAATGCTAATAGAAATATAGATTATGCCAAAGAAGATTACTATTGTTGTGAGGCAGTCGGTGGAAAAATTATTGGAAACTATTTATATTGTTTTTCTTTAGGAGATTGTCATATAACATTATTAGATAAAGATTACAATATAATATTTACAACAATTAATAATCACAAGCAATTTGAAGATTATTTAGATAATGTTTATTCAAAAGAACATGAATTTAATTGGGATGACCCAAAAGATAGAATTTTAGTAAGAAAAGATTATAGAAACAATCCAACTAAAAAATATAATGAAAAAGATGTATCTTATGGAGCATTTTCTGGGGAAGATACTGCAGAATATTATATAGATACATATAAAGTGGATTTATCAAATGTAAAATATATTTGTGCATATTCAGACGGCTGTGAACCTTTCTTTGAAAGTAAAGATAGTATTAAAAATTTATTAAAACATTTAGATTCTTTAGAAAATACTGGAAAAGAAAGAACCTTGATTGTTTATAAAAAAGATTAAATATAAAAAATGAAAGATTTTAAAATTCTTTCATTTTTTATTTAACCTTCTATTATTCTAAAAGATAAATTTTTATCATACCTTCTAAAAATATTTGTATAAAAACCATTCAATTCTTTTGCTATTTCCTTTTTTTCTATTTCGACATCATTTATAGTTAAAATCATAATATTAAACATTGTTGAATGTAAATTAAGCTCTACTCCGTCTATTACAATATAATTAGATTTTTCATAAAACTTAATCCTTCTTTGCCTTGTTATTTTATCCGCCTCATCTATGCTATATTGGGGATTCTCCACTTCAAGTAAGATTCCCTTTTTATTATTAAATTTCTCTTTTATTTCTTTTAATAATTTAGTTCCTATACCTTCTCCTCTATATTTTTCAAAAACAGCAAGAAAGCTTACCATAATATAATTATTTAAAACTGCAACTATTATATAAGCTTTTTCTTTTCCATCTCCTTTATAAATATATACTTCTTCTTGCCCTCTTATAATTCTCTTTTTAAATTTATTTAAAGTAGTTCTTTCTGCTCTTGGAAAATCTTTTACAATATGTTTTCTATATAAATCTTTAAATTTCTTTAAATTAATTTTTTTAAGCATTATTTACTCCTATTATAAATATTTTATCCTTTATTATAATTATTATAATCTTATTTAATTATAATATTTTCCAAAAAATTCTATAATCATAAAAGCTGTTTTTTGAGCACGTCCCAAAAAACAGCATCTAATTATTCAACTCCTAAATATTCATTATAAGTAACTTCTCTATCTATTACTTTTCCATCTTCTTTAATATCAATAATTCTATTTGCTACTGTTTGTGTTAATTCATGGTCATGTGATGTAAATATAATGTTTCCTGTAAATTTTTTCATGCCTTCATTTAGTGCTGTTATACTTTCCATATCTAGGTGGTTTGTTGGCTCATCAAATATTAAGAAGTTTGCTCCTGATAGCATCATTTTAGAAAGTACACATCTTACCTTCTCTCCTCCTGATAAAACATTTACCTTCTTTAATGCTTCATCTCCTGAGAATAACATCCTTCCTAAAAAGCTTCTTACATATGTTTCATCTGGATCTTTTGAATATTTTCTTAGCCATTCTGTAAGATTTTCATCTGTTTCAAATAAGTAATTGTTATCTTTTGGGAAATAACTATTTGTAATTGTTGTACCCCATACTATTTCTCCTTCATCTGGTTCTACTTCCCCTGCAATTATTTGAAATAATACTGTTTTTACAAGTTCATTATCTGCAAGTATTGCTATCTTATTTCCTTCTTTTACATCAAATGATATATTATCTAGTAATTTTACTCCATCTACTGTTTTAGAAACATTTTTTACTTGTAAAATTTCTTTTCCTGGTTCTCTATCTGGTTTAAAATCTATGTATGGATATTTTCTATTAGATGGTTTTATTTCTTCTAGTTGTATTTTCTCTAATGTTTTCTTTCTTGATGTGGCTTGTTTTGATTTAGAAGCATTTGCACTAAATCTAGCAATAAAGTCCTGTAATTCTTTTATCTTTTCTTCTTTCTTCTTATTTTGTTCTCTTGCCTGTTTTAATGCAAGTTGACTTGATTCATACCAGAAATCATAATTTCCTGGATATACTGTTATTTTACCAAAGTCTACATCTGCTATATGTGTACATACTTTATTTAAGAAATATCTATCGTGTGATACAACTATTACTGTATTTTCAAAGTCTATTAAAAAGTCTTGTAACCAGTTTATACTTTTTACATCTAAGTCGTTTGTTGGTTCATCTAGTAGTAGTACATCTGGATTTCCAAATAAGCTTTGTGCAAGTAATACTTTTACTTTATCTTTTGCTTCCATTTCTCTCATATATTTATAATGGTCTTCTGGAATTATTCCTAAATCATTTAAAAGTTTTGCCGCATCTGATTCGGCATTCCAACCGTCAAGTTCTGCAAATCTTTCTTCTAATTTTGCTGCTTCCATTCCATCTTCTTCTGAAAAATCTGGTTTTGCATATATTTCTTCTTTTTTCTTCATAATGTCATACAATTCTTTATTTCCCATAATTACTGTATCTATAACCGTATAATCTTCAAATGCATAGTGGTCTTGTTTTAATACAGAAATTCTTTCTCCTTTATCAAGAGTTACATCGCCTTTACTTGGCTCAATTTCTCCAGAAAGTACTTTTAAAAAAGTAGACTTCCCAGCACCATTAGCACCAATAATACCGTAACAATTACCTTTACCGAAGCTAATATTTACATCTTCAAATAATACTCTTTTTCCAAATCTTACAGTAACATTATTTGCTCTTAACATTTCTTTTCCTCCTAATTTTTTATCTTTGGTATTATACAATATTTTCCTATTTTTTTCAAGTGAGAATTTTGGGGACAGTCCTTTTTTGTATCACTTTTTCATTATTTTCTAATTGAAACAAAAAAGGACTGTCCCCATTTTATCATTAATCATCAAATAATAGTTTTATTCCCCATAATCCTGATATTCCGACTAATCCATATATGATTCTAGAGATTATTGTCATATCACCAAATATTGTGGCAACTAAATCAAAATTGAATAATGCTATTAATCCCCAGTTAAGAGCTCCAATTATAATTAGTACTAACGCAATTTTGTCTATAACCTTCATTTTTCTTCCTCCTATCATAAATTTTCACTGTTTCTATTATGTGAAATTTTTCAAAAATTATTCATTTAAAAATATTTGTTGAATTTTTTTATTTTATGTGATATTTTGTATAAAGAATTAGAGGTGATTTTTTTGAGAAGAAATGAGCGCACACGTAATAGAAAAAGAAGAAAAAATACTGATCTTGATTATAGTAAAGTTCATAAAATTTTAATTTCAACTGTTGCATGCTTACTTGTTATTTTTATAGCAATTGCTATTTTTTATTATTTTAAAAATAAAAGTGATTATCAAAGTTTAGTAGAAACTTCAAAGCAAGAAGTTGAACAACAAAAACAACAAGAAGAAGAGCAAAATGCTGAAGAAGAAAAAGAAGAAGATCCTACAGATGTGACTTTCACTTTGTCTGCTATTGGAGATATTATGTGTCATAATACTCAATATAATGATGCTTATAATAGTGATACAGATTCTTATGATTTTTCTTATGTTTTTGATGGAATTAGCTTTTATACTAAAACAGCAGATATTTGTGTTGGTAATTTAGAGACCACTTTTGCCGGAGAAGATGTAGGCTATAGTAGTTATCCAACTTTTAATACTCCTGATAGTTTAGCTTATGAATTAAAAGATATTGGTGTAGATGTTCTTTCTACTGCAGGTAATCATGCTTTAGATAAAGGTTTTGATGGCCTATCTAGAACAATTGATGTTTTAAATGATGCAGATATTGCTCATCTTGGGACATATAAAAGTGAAGAGGATCAAAATAAAACTTTAATTAAATATGTTAAAGGAATCAAAATTGCTTTCGTAAATTATACCTACGGAACTAATGGAATAAGCATTCCTTCAGATAAGCAATTTTGCATTAACTTAATAGACGAAGATTTAATGAAAAAACAAATTGACGCTGCAAAAGAACAAAAACCTGATATAATAATTGCTTGTATGCATTGGGGAAATGAATATAAAACAACTCAAAATTCTACTCAAGAGGAATTAGCAGACTTTTTATTTCAAAATGGTGTAGATATCATTTTAGGTACACATCCACATGTGTTAGAACCTATGGAAAAAAGGACTGTTACTTTAGAAGATGGATCAACTAAAGATGGTTTTGTTATTTATTCTTTAGGTAATTTTATATCTGACCAAAATGCAGAGTACACAAGAGATTCAATTATTTTAAATTTAGATATAACAAAACATGTAGATGGCTCAATTACTATTGATAATTATGATTATGTACCAATTTACATGTACAAGGATACCACTAAACAAAAGCAAAAGATGAAATTAATTGACATTAATAAAACGATTTATAATTATGAAAATTATATAGATAGTTCAATTAGTGAAAGTTTTTATAATCAATTAAAAACTGAGTTATCAAAAATTCAAAATATTTTAGGTTGATAAAAAAGAAAATGGAATTTTACTCCATTTTCCTTTTTGTTATAACATATTTCTTCTTCTTAAGCACCATGAAACCAGTAACGTAAGCACTACTGAAACACAAATCATTATAATAAATCCAAATGGGTTGTTTTGTAATGGTAAGTTAACATTCATCCCCCAAAAGCTAGATATCATTGTTGGCACTGCCAATATGATTGTTATAGATGTTAGTGTCTTCATAACACCGTTTAAGTTGTTTGAAATAATTGATGCATATGCATCCATTGTTCCATTTAAAATATTTGTATATATTTGTGCCATTTCTATTGCCTGCTTATTTTCTGTAATAGCATCTTCTAGTATTTCGCTATCTTCTTCATATAGCTTTACTATTTTTCCTCTTAAAGTTTTCTCCATTACTATTTCATTTGATTTTAATGATGTTGTAAAGTATACTAATCCCTTTTCTAAATTTAACATTTTTAAAAGTTCTTGATTCCTCATAGAATTTTTTAATATATATTCTGCAATTTCTGTTTCTTTATTTATTTGCTTTAGGTAATTTAGATAAAAAGATGAATTTAAATATAATATTTGAAAAATAAATCTTGTTTTCTTGTATGTTTGAAAATTCTTTATTTTTCTTTTTTCAAAACTTTCAATAATTTTATTTTTTCTAAGTGATACTGTTATAAAAAAATCATCTCTTACAACTATCATTCCTAATGGCATTGTTGTATAAATTTCGTTTTCTTCACCTTTTTCTATAATTGGTACATCTACTACAAAAAGAGTTGTATTGTCATCATCTTCTTGGTCTATTCTGGCTTTTTCTTCATAATCTAAGGCATCTCTTATAAAGTCTTCTTGTATATTAATGCTTTCGCAAACTTTTTTTATTTCATTTTCCGACGGATTTACTAAATTAATCCATGAGCCTTTCTTAAATTCTTTTATTTCTTGAAATTCATTTGTTTCCATATCTGTATTATATATTTTTAGCAAATCCATCACCCCTTTTAATTTTTTCTCCAACACTAATATTTTAGTATGTTTCAGGCTTTTTGTCAATATTATTTTTGATTTTCCAATATCTTCAAGTTAAAGTTAATTAAAAAAGGTTTCCTGTTTTTATGCAAGAAACCTTTTTATGGTGACTCTTCTCGGCTTCGAACCGAGGACCTCCAGATTAAGAGTCTGTTGCTCTACCAACTGAGCTAAAGAGCCATTTTATTAGTAGCCATCAAACTTGTAATGCAATGGTTCACTATCAAACTTTTTTAATTATAATATCTTTTTCTTTAATTGTCAATAGTTAAAGCCAATACTTTTTTAGTATTGGCTTACTATTGCTCTTACGCTGCTGGCTTTTCAGTAATTTCTTCTGTTGTTTGTTCTGGCTCAGTTGTATGTGGCTCTTCTATAGTTGGTGTTTCTGTTTGTGTTTCTGGAGTTGTTGTCTCAGTTGGTTGTTCTTGTGTAGTTGAATTACCTGCAACAGCACCTGTTCCTCTTCTTACTATTCTTGTCATAGCACTATAAGTATCTCTTGAAAGTAACTGCGTTGAAATAAGTTTTCCATCTAAATATTTAGAAATATATGTTTCTGTTATTAGCCCATTTGCTCCTTTTTGTTTTACCACTTCTGAACCTTGTGGTAATGTGCTATCATCTATATATTGAGTTTGATAAGGAATAGTTGATATAGTTTTTGTATTAAATTTAAATGTATATTCATTTTCTTCTTTTATCCCATAAATTGATACCGTAGCAATTCCTGCATTTGCTGTTGCGACAACTCTTATAGGATATTGTCTTGTATTTTTAAATTTAAAATCTGTTGACCCATAAACTACTGTAGCATCTCTTCCTGCTGGAACATATGAAGTTACAAACTGATGATTTCTTCTTTCAACAATTTCTAAGTTTGCATATAATACTGCATTATATAATGTCGAAGATATTTGGCAGATACCTCCACCTAGTCCATCTACTACTTGACCTGCCTCATAAATCTTAGCATTCTTGTATCCTGCTGATATTGTTCTTTCACCAACTACCTTGTTATATGAAAATGTCTCTCCTGCTAAAAGTACAGTTCCGTTAATTTTTTGACAAGCTAATCTTAAGTTTGTTGATCTATCTACATCACTTACATCATATCTTGTTGTAAATGTTCCTAATAAATCTGGAAATGCTTCTTCTCCTAATTGATCTATTGTTACTTTTGGTTTTGTAATTATTAATGGTATTACGTATTCTTCTTTATCTTCTTTCAACATCTCTTTTGCAGCTTCTACATCAAAGTCTATACCTTCAACTTCTGGATGTACTTCAAATGGTTCTTTTACTATATATGCATCTTGTGCTTCTTTATATACTTCTTCGTGAATTTTATCAATATCTATTGGGTCTGGAGCTTTATTTATAACTGGTATTTCTATTACATCATCACTTGCATTTGGATTATTTAATCTTTCTTTTACTTGTGCAAGCAAACTATCAGTATCTATCTTTACTCCAGATTTTCCTTTGTCTATTATTAATTCATCATCTTCTATTGAATAACTAGATTCAATTACAACATCTGGCAAGCTAATATTCATATCTTCTATTGTTTGATTTGTTACATCTTCATTTAATGTCATATCTAATGGTATATCTTTTTTGTTTATCAATGCAGATAAAATATTATAATTATTCACAAAAATATTAGAATTTTTACCTACCAAATCTGCATTTTCTACTGCTTCATCAAATTTATAGTCTACTTCCATTAATACAGGACTTAATGTAGTTTCATAATCTTCGTGTTTTAGTGGAATATCTTTTTCTTTCTTTTCATTATAAACAGACTCTATTTTTGCCTTTGCCTCTTCTTTTGATAGACCAGATACATCTATTCCAGCAATTGAAACTCCGTTTATAATTTTTTCATTACCAACATTTATTAATGCAAATATTGTTGATACAAAAAGTCCAATTATCAAAAGAATTACTATTATTACAGCAAGTATTACATACTTTCTTTTATCTTTCTTCTTTTTATTGTATTCCATTTTGTCCATTTCTTTTTCTTGTTTTTTAGGATTTTCTTCTGATTTTTTGAATTTAGGCTCTTCTTCTTTTTTAACTTTATTTTTTTCTTGCTTTTTAGTTTCTTTTTTTACCTCTTTTTTACTTTCTTCTTGTTGTTTTACTATTTCTTTTTCTGTCTTTTTCCCCTTCTCCACTTCCTTTGTTTCTTCCTTTTTCTCATCCATAACTTTTTCTCCCATAAAAATACCCCTTTTACTTTTTATTTCTACTTTATATTACCATAAAGTAATTTTTTTTACAATATATTTTTATTTTTTCTAAATTATACTAATTGTTAGAAAAACATTATTTATTCATACTATTTTAAGTAATATATATTTTTGTTACATAATTGTAACAAAAACGTAAAGAAAATTTCATAAAAAATACTTGAACATTGTAGAAATTAATATTATAATGTTTACAGCAAAAGACAAAAAGGGAGAGAGTTTAAATGGAATTATCAAAAAACATATTCTTTAATACAGACAAATTAGTTGAAAATAGTAAAGTAAAAATCTCATATTTAGGAAAACTATATCAAGATGGTTCTGATGAAGTGTCTATTCATTATGGCTTTGGTTCAAATTGGGATAATGTTAATGATATAAAAATGGAAAAAACAGATTTAGGATTTCAAGCAGAAATACAATTATTAGAAGGTGATACTTTTAATTTCTGTTTTAAAAATGGAAATAACGAATGGGATAATAATAATGGTCAAAACTATGTATTTCCACTAGAAAAAGTTCAAAATGAATTAGTTGTTTTAGATGATGAACCAGTTGCTTTAGGATCTGCTAGAAAATTAAGAAGATCTTATTTATGGAGCAAAAAAATCCGTTTAGCTGTTTATAAAATAATTACTTATTTACCAAAATTAATCTCAGGAAACTATAAAAGAAAATTAAAAGAAAATGATTAATATAAATATTAAAGCGATACATTTTAAAGTATCGCTTTTTATGTTATAATCCAACCTCCATTTATTGAAATAACTTGCCCTGTTGTATATTTATCTTCTATTAACCATTCTACACATTTTGATATATCTTCTGCCTTACCAATTGTTCCTAATGGTATTTCTTCCTTTATTTCTTTTAATTCTTCATCTGTGAACTTAGAATTCATTTGCGTATAAATCATACCTGGAGCTATTGAATTTACTCTTATATTTGATGGTCCAAGCTCTTTTGCTAAGGCTTTAGTTAATCCATCCATCCCTGCTTTTGATACAGAATAAATAACTTCCAGAGATCCTCCGACAACACCCCAAGCAGAAGACATATTAATAATTAATCCTTTTTTATTATGTACCATATTAGGTATAACCTCTTGTGCCATTGCAAATGCTGAATATAAATTAGTATTTATAATTTTATTCCAATCATCATCTGTTTCATCTGTAAATAATTTATATTCTGAAATTCCTGCATTGTTTACTAAAATATCTATCTTACCATATTTATCTAATGTGTATTTCGCTAATTTTTTAGCCTCTTCTCTTTTTGATACATCTGCTTTTACAATATCTATATTTATGCCTTCTTGTTCTAATTCAGACTTTAACTCTTTTGCCGCTTCTTCTGATTTATTATAGTTTGCAATTACCTTTAAACCTTTTATAGCTAATCTTTTTGCAATTTCTCTTCCTATTCCTCTTGATGCTCCTGTTATTATTACTGTTTCTTCCATCTCTTCCTCCTATATAATAAGAATCTTTAATTTCTTCTCTTTTCTTTATTTTCAAACACAATAATAACATAAAACTTGCTTTTTATCAATAAATGATGCATGTACAGATAAAATCTTTTTATTTCATTTTATAAAATATGCTTTAGTATTAAATTTTTTATTTTTTTACATTTAATATTTGAAAATTTTTTTAAAATATGATATTGTTTATTAGGAAACTTTAAAACATTATATAGAAAGAAAGGGTCGTAGTATGGAAAGAGTAGTTAATGAAGAAAAAAGGAAAAAATTTGTAGAATTTGCAGGAAAAAGAGTAAATAATGTATTACATGATATTCAAATTTTAGAGCCAATGGCTAGAAGTAATTCTTACGATTTTACAAGAAAAGATGTAGATGATATGTTTAATGCTATGCAAGAAACATTAAATGAAGCAAAAGAAGAATTTAATAAAAAGTTTGATGAAAGAGCAAGAGCTGAAAAGAAAGTATTTTCTTTTTCAACTGATATAGTTTCTGAAGAAGTAAATGATAATTCTAATACTTTAGACTTTGAGGCAGAAACAAATAATAATGAAGTTAATTTTGAAGAACAATAAAAGCCCTAGTAAATCTAGAGCTTATTTTTTACATTTGATTGTTTTCTTGTAATGTATATTGTGAAATATCAGGTTTTTCAACATCTTCATCTGTTACACTTTCAAAACTATAGGTTAATTTTCTTTCATCACTGTCACTTTTGGTATTTAATAATAATCCTGTTTCTTTTTCTATTAATTCCTTTTGTTCACCTATTTTTATATAATAGCATTCTTTATTATCATAATCCAAAGAACCAATATATACTGTAGGGTTTATAGCTAGCATAAATTTACTTAGATTGTCATACGATGTTGTCATACTGCTTGGCCTTGCATATATTATTCCGCCCTTTATTTTCTGAATATGTTTTTTCTACATTATAAAAAACATATCCTTCTCCTGTATTATTATCACTCCAAAAAGTAATATCTCCTTCTCTATTTTTTTGTTTCATATTAACTTTTATTATTCCGTCTTTTCTCCAACATTCTATCATTGCATTATCACTTTCTGAACTATAGTAATAATTTGTTTTAAGAAGATTTACATTATTTTCTTTTTCAATATTAATTAAAATATAGTATCTAAAAGCAATAATTAAATAAAGTATTAATACTACTAATAATATTATAACTAAAATTTTCTCCCATGTTTTCATCTTCTGTCTTTCTTTTTTCATAACATCATTCTCCTTTTTGGTTTATTATATCACATAATATATTTTTTTGCTTATAATTTTATATTTTTTTGCAAAATAAAAAAGCCAATAATTAAGAGATACCTCAAAACTAATGACCTTTATTGGAGCCACTTATCCGATTCGAACGGATGACCCTCGCATTACAAGTGCGATGCTCTGGCCAGCTGAGCTAAAGTGGCATTT
>CALXCH010000035.1 GCA_944386735.1 uncultured Clostridia bacterium | reverse complement strand
TCTTATCCCTGCTAAAATTCCACAAGTACTTCCATTTACTAATATAAAACTTCTTTTACTTCCATAAATTCTTTTTGCTTTATCTTCTATATTTTTAATTATTCCGTCTGCATTATGTAAGTCATCAAAGCCGTCTATTTCTGTTATATCTATTTTATATGGTAATTTTTCTCCAAGTAACTCTATATTCCTTTTATGTCCTGGCATATGCATTGGCAAGTAACCTTTATTATAATATTCTTCTAATTTTTTTTGTAAATTACCCAAATTATTTCTCCTCTTTCTCCATTTCATCCATTGCTTCTGCTATTTTTACCATTATTGCACATTCAATTCTTTTCTTAAATAATTTACAACCATATTCATATACTCCATTTATGCTTCCTGTTGTATGATAGCTATTTGCTGCACATCCTCCACTACAATATAATTTTGCCCAACAATTTTCACATTCTTTTCTAGAATATACATTGCATAGTTTAAACTCATCTCTTAATTTAGTATTTGTGATTCCATCTCTTACATTTCCCATTAAGAATTTTTTATCACCAACAAATTGATGACATGGATAAAAATCTCCATTTGGTGTTACTGCTAAATATTCTGTTCCAGAACCACAACCTGTTATTCTTTTATAGATACAAGGTCCACCAGTTAAATCTATCATATAGTGGTAAAATGTAAATGGATTTCCTTCTCTTCTTCTTTTTATCATCTCTTTTGCTAAGATTTCATATTGCTCATAAATTGTATCTAAATCTTCTTCTCTTAAAGCATAGTCTGTATCTGGTTTTGATACAACTGGTTCCATTGATAATTCTTTAAATCCTAAATCTAACATATGGAAGATATCATTTGTAAAGTCTAAGTTATTACGTGTAAATGTTCCTCTCATGTAATATTCTTTGTCTCCTCTTTTTTTGACAAAGTTTTGGAATTTTGGAACTATTATGTCATAACTTCCTGTTCCGTCTAATCTCTTTCTTTTTGCATCATTTATTTCTTTTCTTCCATCAAGGCTTAATACTACATTATTCATTTCTTTATTTAAGAAATCTATTACATCGTCATCTAGCAAAACCCCATTTGTAGTTAATGTAAATCTAAAATGTTTTCCTGTCTTACTTTCTATACTTCTAGCATAAGCTACTAATTGTTTTACAACATCAAAATTAACTAAAGGTTCTCCTCCAAAAAAGTCTACCTCTAGATTTTTTCTTGTTCCTGAATTTTTAACTAAAAAGTCTAAAGCAGCTTTTCCTACTTCAAAGCTCATTATGGCATCTTCACCATGATATTTTCCTTGTCCTGCAAAACAGTATTCACAGTTCAAATTACAAGTATGAGCTACATGTATGCATAATGCTTTAATTACAGAATCTCTTTTCTTTAAATCTAAATTTTGTCCTTTAAAATTATCCTTAGTAAATAGTTGGCCATTTTCAATTAAGTTATCAATTTCACCAAATGTTTCTTCAAGATCAGTTTCTTTTAATCCAGAATATTTCTCAAGCATTTCTTTTTTTATTTCTTCTCTATCAATTCCTTTATCTAACATTCCTATTATGTCATAACTTAGGTCGTCTACACAGTGAACGCCTCCACTATATGTATCTAGTACAATATTATATCCATTTAATTTATATTGATGTATCATTTTTTTCTACTCCTTGTATTTTATTTAATGTTTCTTTTAACATTTCATTTATGTAAATCTAATATTACTTAAATAAATTGCCGACCTACGCCGGCAATTTTATTTTATCTTATTTATTTACATTCTCACATTTTTGATTTGCTACTCCGCATGATGTTTTACATGCTGATTGACAAGATGTTTGGCATTCTCCACATCCTCCATGTAATTTACTTTCTTCTAAATTTCTTGTATTTAATGTTACTATTCTTTTCATATCTATCCCTCCGTATCTTTTAATCAGGTAATATTATAACACTATAATTCTTCTATGTCAATTAATTGTTTGCTTATTTTGTTTATTCTTTCTAAATTCTAAATATTTTATTGTTCTTATCTTTTCCTTGTGATATAATGACAAAAAAATAAATATGGAGAAAAAATTATGAGAAACTTTTTTATTATATTAATTATGAAAATATTAAATGTAATTTTAAAAATTTGTGGTAAACATGGAGGGAATTTCTTAGGAAAAGTAGCATATAAATGGAACCCTAAAATTTTTAAATATTTTAAAGTAAATTGCCCTGTTATAGCTGTTACTGCAACAAATGGTAAAACCATGACAAATAATGCTATAGGTTATGTATTTAAAACAGCAGGAAAAAAAGTTGTAAGTAATACAGAAGGAAATAATATGGAAACAGGAATATTATCTACAATACTTAAAAACTGTACTTTAACTGGGAAAATCAAAGCAGATTATTTAGTTTTTGAAGTTGATGAAGGCTATGTTCCTGTAGTTTTTAAAGATTTTCCACTAGATACTTTAGTTGTCTTAGACTTCTTTAGAGACCAATTAGATAGAAATGGTGAAGTAGAATCTTTAATTTTAAAGATTAATGAATTTTTAAAAACTTATTCAAATAACTTAGTATTAAATGCTGATGACCCAAATGTTGCAAGACTTGGAAAAGCTAATCCTGATAATAAAAATGTTTATTACTTTAGTGTAGATAAATATGATTTTGCAACTACAGAGCAAAAAGAAGCAGGAGAAGGAAAGTTCTGTCCTTTCTGTAAGACTCGTTTAGAATATGAATATTACCAATATTCTCACATAGGAAAATTCAAATGCCCAAACTGTGGTTATGGTGATAATCCTATTTATAAATTAGGAACAGAAGTAGATTTAAAAAATAGAACTTTTAAAGTTGATGGCGTTACTTATAAAATAAGATTTAATAGCATTTATAATATATATAATTTAACTGCAGTAATTGCTTGTGTTAGTTTATATAATATGGATACAGATGTTATAAAAGAAGCTTTATCTAAATTTGTACTAAATAATGGTAGATTAGAAGAAGTAAAAGTTAGAGGTGTTCCAACAATTATAAACTTAGCTAAGAACCCAACTGGTAGTAATGTAAGTCTTAGAATTTTAAATGAAGATGATGAAGAAAAAGAATTATTATTCGTTCTAAATGATAACATTGCAGATGGTTTTGATGTTTCTTGGATTTGGGATATTAATTTTGATAACTTAAATAATGTATCAAGAATAGTAACCTCAGGAACAAGAGCTTATGATATTGCAATTAGAATAAAAACTTCAGGATACGATGCAAATAAAATAGAACCATATTTAGACTTACATGAAGCTGTAGAAAATTTATACAAGACAGATGTTAAAAAATATGTTATTGCAAACTATACAGCTTTGCAACCAACAAGAAAAGAATTAAAATTATAGGAGATTTTATTATGAAAGAATTAAAAATATTATATTTATATCCTGATATATTAGAATTATATGGAGATTTTGGAAATATTCAAATATTAAAATATCGTTTAGAAAAACGTGGTATTAAGGCAAATATTATTCGCTACTCCATTGGTGATGAAGCACCAGATTTCAAAGATTATGACTTAGTATTTGCAGGTGGAGGGGCTGATCAAGAGCAAAGTATTTTAGCTGAGGATCTAATAAAATATAAGGATAATATAAAAGAAGCAGTAGATTCTGGAGTATTTTTCTTACTTATCTGTGGAGCTTATCAACTATTTGGAAAATACTACAAAGGCGTAGAAGGAAATGTTATTCCTGGACTTGATGTATTTCCATATTATACAGAAGCTATTAATGATAGAAAAAAAAGATGTATCGGAAATATTGTAATTGATGTTAATTTAAATGGTAAAGAAACTAAAGTAATAGGATTTGGAAATCATGGTGGTCAAACATATGATGTAGATACTCCATTTGGTAAAGTTCTTTATGGTAATGGAAATAAATTTGGAGATGATAATGAAGGCTTTTTCTTAAAAAATGTTATTGCTACTTATTTACACGGTCCCCTACTTTCTAAAAACCCAGAACTTACGGATTTTATTATTAAATACTCTCTAGATAGAAAATATAATGAAGATACTGTATTAGAACCTTTAGATGATACTTTCGAAAATTTATGTAGAAAACAATTGTTAAATAGATTTTTAACAGAAACTAAGAATAATCCCTAAATCTCATTTTAGATTTAGGGATTATTTCTACAATAATTTATAAATTCTTGTTTGAGAATCTATGCCGAGCCTCACCTCTACTTATTCCATGTTTTTTTGCATATTTTCCTACCAAGGAAAACTTACTGCATTTTGCACATATGCATATTAATAATCCAAACGTTACTAATAACATTATTCCAATTAGTAGTACCCAATAAATTATTGTAGTTACTATTGGAATAATTAGCCTCAAAATAGTATACAAAAATACAAGAAGTAGCCCTGATACTAAAATCAAAAAGGCTGAATAAAATATCAAACTTAAATTATTAATTATTGTTCTACCTACGACCTTGAAAAATCTTTTCATAATATGTCCTTTCTCTTAAAGTTACAAGATCTGCTTACATAAAAGCTAGAAATATTATATCACTTTATTTTTTATTATTAAATAAATTTCATTTTTTTATTAAACTTTTTTATTTATTAAAGGAGCAAGTTATATAAACTTGCTCCTTCTTTTGGAACTATTCTTCTACTGTGTGACTTCTGTAGCTAGCATTCTGAGTTTTGAACTGTTCAATATAATGTAAAAGATCCTTAATCATTGTTTCAATGTTTTCTATCCTTTTTTCTCCAATTTCCAAATTATCATTACTCTGAAATGACTTAGAAATTAGCCTTTCAATACACATGCACTCTAACCTAATAGCTTGCGTTGCAACTTCAGCACACTTGATGGAACACCACATATCATTTCTATCATTTATAGTAGCATTCCCTTTTTTCTTTGTTTCAGACATCGTTCCTCCTAAATACTCGTATGTTTTACATACTGGCCGTATTATAACATACAAAAAATATATTTTCAACAAAGAAGGACAAGCTTTTACTTGTCCTTCCTTATTATAAATGCATTACTCTTTGCTTAATTTCTTTAGTTTTTCCAACATTCCAGAAATTTTCTCCTAAGTAACCACATGTTCTTCTTACTACTGTCATCTTGCTATGGTCTTTATTTCCACAATTTGGGCATTCCCATTCATTATCTTTATTTATAATAATTTCTCCATCATAACCACATACATGGCAGTAATCAGATTTTGTATTAAATTCTGCATATTGGATGTTATCATAAATAAATTGTACTACTGATTCTAATGCATCTATATTTTTAGCCATATTTGGTATTTCTATATATGAAATACATCCACCAGTTGAAATTGTTTGGAATTCACTTTCAAATTTTAGTTTATCAAAAGCATCAATCTTTTCTCTTACATCTACATGATATGAATTTGTATAATATCCTTTATCTGTTACATCTTTTATTGTTCCAAATTTTTCTTTATCTATTCTTGCAAATCTATAGCATAGGCTTTCTGCTGGTGTACCATATAAAGCAAATCCAATATTTGTTTCTTTTTTCCATCTATCAACTGTTTCTTTTAAATGTTTCATAACTTTTATTGCAAAATCATGTCCTTTTGGATCTGTATGTGAAACGCCCTTCATTAATTTTGTTAATTCATATATTCCAATATATCCAAGAGAAATTGTTGAATATCCTCCATATAACAACTTATCTATTTTTTCACCTTTAGCTAAACGTGATATTGCTCCATATTGCCAGTGAATTGGGCTTATATCTGATTTTGTTCCAAGTAAAGCATAATGTCTACACATTAAAGCTTCTTTACAAAGTTCTAGTCTTTCATCTAATAATTTCCAGAATTTATCTTCATCACCGTCTGCAATTATTCCTATTTGTGGTAAGTTAATACTTACAACACCTTGATTAAATCTTCCTTCAAATTTATAATTTCCGTTTTCATCTTTCCAAGGTGATAAGAAAGATCTACATCCCATTGGACTAAATACATTTCCTTCATATGTTTCACGCATTTTCTTAGCTGAGATATAATCTGGATACATCCTCTTTGCTGAACATTTAACAGCAAGTCTTGTTAAGTAATCATATTCTCCACCTTTTAAGCAGTTAAAATCGTCTAAAACATATACTAGTTTTGGAAATGCTGGTGTTACATATACACCTGCTTCATTTTTAATTCCTTCATATCTTTGTCTTAATACTTCTTCAATTATCATAGCATTTTCTTTGATATATGGGTCATCTTTTTCTAGGTGTAAGAATAATGTTACGAAAGGTGATTGTCCATTTGTTGTCATTAAAGTATTTATTTGATATTGAATTGTTTGAACTCCTGCTTTTAATTCTGCTTTTAATCTATCTTGTACTATTCCTTCTATTACATCATCAGTAATTTTTCCTTTATATTTTCCTTCTATTTCCTTTTTAAATTTATTGTAGCTCTTTCTTAAATATTTTCCTAAATGTATTAAATCTACTGATTGTCCTCCATATTGATTACTTGCTACTGCTGCAATTATTTGTGTTGTTACAGTACAAGCAACTTGGAAACTTTTTGGGCTTTCTATCATTTTACCATTCATTACTGTTCCATTATCTAACATATCTGATATATTTATTAAACAGCAATTAAAAATTGGTTGAATAAAATAATCCGCATCATGGAAATGTAAAATTCCGTCTTCATGTGCTTTTGATATTTTTTCTGGTAATAACATTCTTTTTGTCAAATCTCTTGATACTTCTCCTGCTATATAATCTCTTTGAGTAGAAGCAAGCATCGTATTTTTATTTGAATTTTCTTCTGCTAACTCTTTGTTTTCATTTCTAATTAGTCCAAGTATTGATTCATCAGTTGTATTTTGCTTTCTAACTAATGCTCTTGTATAACGATATACAATATATTTTTTTGATAATTCATATCTTTGTAATTCCATAAGTTTTTGTTCAATAATATCTTGAATATCTTCTACTAAAATTCTTTTTTTACCTAATTCTTCAATATAAGCAATAATTTGATTCATGTCTTCCTTTGTAGCTCTTTCTTTAGGTTTTACCTCTTTGTTTGCTTTAGAGATTGCGACTCTAATCTTTTCTCTATCAAAGTCTACAGCTCTTCCATCTCTTTTGATAACTTTCATTTTACATTTCCCCCTTAAGTAAATTTATGTTCTTATTATATACTAACATTTTTGATTTTCTGTTGCAAAAGCAACAAAACTTTTTTGTCGAATTTTATATCTTGCTTTGTTCTAAGATTTGACAAAAATATTACATTTGTATTACAAAAACATTACAGAGATGTTTCCGTTATTGTTATTTTTTATGTATATTTTTAAAATAAATATTTTCTTTTTTGTTGCTTTTGCAACTTTTTTATATTATAATCTTTTTATAGAATAAAAATATAATTTATAAAAATAAAAGGAGACTTTAAATGAATCTTAGTTTTGATATAGAAGACTTCCTAAGAGACTTTGAAAATAGCTGTAATAAAGTACAAAAAAAGTCTTTTGAAAAAAATCAAGTAATTACATCTTATATACAAAAAAGAAACCAATTTTGTATTTTAATTTCTGGTAATGCAGATTTAGTTCGTTATGATTTAAATGGTAATAGAACTATTATAGACCACTTTACAAAAAATGATGTTTTTGGAGAAGTTTTCTATGATGTAACAACTAATAATGAATTATTAGTTGAAGCTAAATCTACTTGTGAAGTTCTAATTTATAGCTATCAAAATATTCATTATAAATGTAAACAAAACTGTAAATTTCATCAAAGACTCACTGAATGTTTACCTGAACTAATTCTAGACAAAGTAACAAGCCTAAATATGAGAGTTGAGCTTCTTACTAAAAGGTCTACTAGGGATAAACTTCTTGGATATTTTAATCTTCTTTCTACAAGAACATTAAGCAAAACTTTTAAACTTCCCTTTTCACTGACAGACCTTGCAGACTATTTAAGTGTAGACAGAAGCGCCATGATGAGAGAACTTAAACTTTTAAAAGAAGAAAATTTTATAAAGAAAGATGGAAAAACAATTACATTATTATATAAATAGATGCTGTTTTGGGGGACGGGGTCAAAAAACAGCATCTTTTATACCAAAGTGCAGGAAATTAATTGGTTAATTCGTATCTATAGTGGTAACAGAATTGTTTTTTCTTATAAAATTTATAAAAGTCTATTTAATAAAAAGAAGGAGTTTTACAAATGTATCAATGTAGTAAATATAATGGTAGATTAAATGTTACAAGCAAAAAAATTAAAGAACTACGCATAAAAAATAATCTTTCACTTTCTGAACTATCTACTAAACTTGCTTTAATGGGAATAGATATTTCTAAACCTTCATTACACAAATTAGAAACTGGAAAAAGAATATTAAAAGATTATGAACTTTGTGGTCTAGCACAAGTATTCCATGTACCATTAGAAGAATTGCTTTCTAATTTTATTGATGAATTAAAGAAAGATAATTTAGTTTAAATAGTAAAAAGATAGTAATTAAACCTATTTTTAGTCTAATTACTATCTTTTTTGTTAATCTTCATTTTTTAATGAGACATTTAAAGCCTTCCCATTTTTTTCATTAAAATTTTAAACTATCTATTTCGCTTAATGGTATTTCTTTTTCTTCTCCTGTTTTCATATTTTTTAATTTAACAACTTGCTTTTCTATTTCATCTTCTCCAATTACAATAACATATGGAATTTCTAGTTTATCAGCATATTTAAATTTAGCTTTTAATTTTTTATTATTTAAATATATTTCTGTATTAATTCCATTACTTCTTAAAGTATTTGCAACTTTAATTGGTAAGCCTAAATCTTCTACCATTGGAATTATTAATACATCTGAAATTGATTTCTTCTCTGCTTTTATTAAATTTAGTTCTTGTAATTTATAGAAAAGACGTGTTAGTCCAATAGATATACCAACTCCTGGTAATTTTTTATCAGTATAGTTTTCTGCTAGATTTTCATATCTTCCACCTGAGCATACACTTCCTAATTCTCTATAATCATTTAAGAAAGTTTCATAAACTGTTCCTGTATAATAATCAAGTCCTCTTGCAATTGTTAAATCTACCATTATATTTGATTCAGGAATGCCAAATAATCTCATATTTTTAACTACAAATGTAAGTTCTTCTAGTCCTTTATTAAAGACCTCATTTTCGATTTTCAAGTCTTTTAATTTTTCTATTTTTTCATTGTTTGTTCCATCAATTTCTATAAAATTAATTATTTTATTTATTTGCTCTTTTCCTACATTTATTTTTTCTAATTCTTCTTTTACCGCTTCTTTTCCAATCTTATCTATCTTATCTATAATTCTTAAAATTTCAACGGAATTATCTTTTTGACCAATACTTTCAAATAATCCATTTAATATTTTTCTGTTATTAATTTTAATTGTAAAATTAGAAAATCCAAGTTTAGTAAAAATCATATAAATAACACTTGGAAGTTCTGCGTCATTAATTAAATCTAATTCTCCATCACCTATAATATCTATATCACATTGGTAGAATTCACGATATCTTCCTTTTTGTGTTCTTTCTCCACGATACACCTTTCCTATTTGATATCTTCTAAATGGGAAACTTAAATTTCCATAGTTTTTTGCTACATATTTAGCAAGAGGAACTGTTAAATCAAACCTTAATGATAAATCTGTATCTCCTCTAGTAAATCTATATATTTGTTTTTCTGTTTCTCCTCCTGCTTTTGCAAGTAACACTTCTGATAGCTCTATTATAGGAGTATCTAATGGTAGAAATCCGAATCTTTGGTAAGTTTCTTCAATTGTATTCATCATTTGGTTAAATAGAATTTGATCATTTGGTAACAACTCCATAAAACCAGATAATGTTCTTGGTTCTGTTTTTGCCATTTTTATTTCTCCCTTCTATATTATTTTTATATTAATTTTGGTTTCAACTCTAAATAAATTGGTTTCTCATCTCTTATTTTAGTACTTAGACCATGACCTGGATAACATATAGTATCATCTGGAAGTACAAGTAATTTATTTATAATTGAATCCATAATATCTTCTATACTTCCCGTTGGGCAATCAGTTCTTCCCCATGTGCCTCTAAATAATGTATCTCCTGTAAATACACAGGCCTCTTCTTCACAATAAAGAGAAGTTCCTCCTTTAGTATGTCCTGGTGTATAAATTACTTTAAATTCCAAATCTCCTAAATGTATTAAATCTCCACCCTCAATTCTTGAATCTGCTTCTAATTCTATTTGTTTTTTTAAAATATATGGTGTTAAATTTATTTCTGAATTATTTAATCCTTCTGCATCATAAAAATGAATTAATATTTTTCCGCCACATCTTTGTTTTAAATCTGGTACACCTACTATATGATCTCCATGGCAATGAGTTAAATAAATATATTTTAGTTTTCCACCTAATATATTAATTAACTCCTCTATTTTATCTACATCTCCTGCTGGGTCTATTACCATGGTTTCTTTTGATTTTTCATCAAATATAATATAACAATTTGTTGGGTCTCCTACCCAAGTATTAATCTTTAGTTCTTTTAGTATCATTTTTCTTTCCTTTCTAGTTTTCTATCTACTGTTTTTTGACCCCGTCCCAAAAAACAACTTTTTTAACAACTTTTTTATTTTTTAAGTACGTCTTACATCATATACACTATCTACTTTTCTTATTGCCTTTATTGCTTTATTTAATTCTTCTAAGCCTTCTACTTGTAATGTTATGTCTATAATTGCAAGTCTTTCCTTTGTTGTTTTTGTTTTAACTCCTAATATTGTTGCTTTAGTTGTTCCTATTTGTTTTAAAATATCTAATAATAAACCAGACCTATCATTTGAATGTATTTCTACATCAGCTTGATAGCTTTCTTTATTTTTTGTATACCATTCTACATCTATCATTCTGTTTTCATCTGATATTAGGCTCTTAATATTTGGGCAATCCTTTCTATGTACTGATACTCCTCTTCCCTTAGTAATATAGCCTACTATTTCATCACCTGGAAGTGGATTACAACATTTTGATAGTTTTACTAAACAATTGTCAATTCCTTTTACTATAATTCCAGAATTTGATGGTTTTGGCTTCTTTTGTTTTTCTTTTGAAAGCTCTTTAATTTTGTCTTCTACTTCTTCTTCTTGATGTTCTTTTCTATATTCTTGTAATAGTCTTGCAATTACCTTTCCTGCTGAATTCGCACCAAATCCTACTGCTGCATACATTTCATCTAAGTTTTTATAATTATATTTTTTCATCATAGGTCCTTCATATTCTGTTTTAAATAAATCAGAATGTGAGAATCCTATTCTTTTTAATTCTTTTTCTATTAAGTCTTTTCCTTTTTCTATGTTTTCTGTTTTCTGTGCTTTTTTAAACCAAGATTTTATTTTATTTTTAGCACTTGAACTTTTTACAAATTTAAGCCAATCTCTACTTGGTCCTTTTGAATTATCTGATGTTATAATTTCTACTATATCACCATTTTTCAAAGGTGTTATTATTGGCATCATTTTACTATTTATTTTACAACCTGTCATTTTGTTTCCTATTTCTTGGTGTATACTATATGCAAAATCTATTGGTGTTGCTCCTCTAGGAAGTACTATTATCTTTCCTTTGGGAGTAAACACATATACTTCATCTTCAAATAATTCTGTTTTTAATGTGTCCAAAAATTCTTGTGGGTCTTGCATATCTTTTTGCCACTCTAGTGTTTCACGAAGCCATGCTAACTTATCTTCTGTTACTTTTACTGATTGTTTTTTACCAAAATAACTTGCTTCTTTATATGCCCAATGTGCGGCAATACCATATTCTGCTATATGGTGCATTTCCCATGTACGTATTTGCACTTCAAATGGTGTTCCATTTTCTCCTAAAAGAGTTGTATGTATTGATTGATACATATTTGGTTTTGGAACTGCTATATAATCTTTAAATCTTCCTGGCATAGGGCTATATAATTCATGCACTACTCCTAATGCTGCATAACAGTCTTTTACAGAATTAACTAAGATTCTTAAAGCAAACAAATCATATATTTGGTCTAATGTTTTATTGTCCCTTTTCATTTTTCTATAGATACTATATAAATGTTTTGCCCTTCCTGTTACTTCTGCATCTATTCTATGTTTCTTTAAGGCAACCCTTATATCTGCCATTATTTTTTCTATAAATTGTAATCTTTCTTCTCTTTTTTTGTTAATTCCTTCAACTAATTCATGATATTCATCTGGATATAAATATTTAAAAGCTAAGTCTTCTAATTCCCATTTTAAAGAATATAATCCAAGTCTATTAGCAAGTGGTGCATAAAGGTCCATTGTTTCTTTACTAATTGCAATTTGTCTATCTCTTTTTAGATATTTTAATGTTCTCATATTATGAAGTCTATCTGCTAATTTTATTAGTATTACTCTTATGTCTTTTCCCATTGCTAAGAACATTTTTCTATAATCTTCTACTTGCCTTTCTTCTACTGATGCAAAAGAGATATTACCAAGTTTTGTAACACCCGCTACCATTTCTGAGATTTCTTCTCCAAATTCTTTTGTTATATCATTTTCAGTTACATCTGTATCTTCAACTACATCATGTAAAAGAGCTGCTGCAATTGTGCTATCATCTAATCCTATGTCTGCTAAAATATACGCAACATTAAGTGGATGGATTATATATGGTTCTCCGGATTTTCTTAATTGATCCCCATGATGGCTTTTTGCATAGTTATATGCTTTCATTATTAATTTAGTATCTACTCTTCTTGAATGTTGTTTTCTTTTAGCAATAATATCCTGTATTGTTTTGTTTTTTTCTTCTTGCATACTCTTTTCACCCCTTTTTCTTACTTTCTATATTGATTTCATTAAATCCTTTATATTTATTTGCAAGTTATCTACTCCATTAAATGTATTTATTTCTAATACTCCTGCTACATCTATTTTGTCTCCAATTCTATATTCTTCTGCTAATTCTCCCATATTAAAACCAATTGCATTTATTATTCTATTATCTTGTTTTAATGTAAGTTTTAAATGTTTTCCTTCTGATAATGCTCTTATCGAATCTATTCTCAAATTTTTAAATGCAAATATTGGCATTTTATTTGCCTCTCCAAATGGCTCTAATTCTTTTAAGCTTTCTATCATTTCTTTATCTACATAGTTTAAATCTATTTTGCTATCAATATTTAAAACTGGCATGATTTCTTCTATTTTTTCTTCTTTAGCTACTTCTTCAAATTCTTTTCTAAATTCTTCTAATTTTTCCTTTCTTATTGTAACACCAACTGCCATACTATGTCCACCAAATTTTTCTAGACTATCTTGGCATTTCATTAGGCTATCGTGTAAATCAAAACCAGGTATGCTTCTTCCTGAGCCTTTTCCTATTCCATCTTCTTCAAAACTAATTAATATACTTGGTTTAAAATACATGTCTGTTATTTTAGAGGATACTATTCCAATTACTCCATGATGCCAGTTCTCTCCACCTACTACTATTGTCCTATTTTCATCTAAATGCTCTTTTCCTATTTTTTCTATTACACTTTCATATATAGATTTTTCTATTTCCTGTCTTTCTTTATTATGTTCATTTAATTTTCTAGTTAATTCATTTACTTTATATATGTCTGTTGAAAGTAATAATTCTAATGCTTCTTCTGCTTTTCCCATCCTTCCACAAGCATTTATTCTAGGTGCTACTCCAAATGATATTGTATTTGAGTCTATCTTACTATATCCTGATGAATTTATTATTGCTCTTAGTCCCATATTTCTTGTTTGTTTTACTAATAATAGCCCTAGTTTTGTTATTACTCTATTTTCATCAACTAATGGTACTATATCTGATATTGTTCCTACACATACTATATCTAAGTATTTTAAATATGTCTCTTCTTTTAAGCCTAATTTCATTCCTAATGCCTGACATAATTTAAATACCACACCTACTCCTGCTAAGTCTCTAAATGGGTATGTACTATCTTTTCTTTTATTATCTACTACGGCAAAAGCCTTTGGTAAAACTTCTCCCGGCTCATGATGGTCTGTTACTATTACTTCTAATCCTAAACTATTTGCATAATCTATTTCTTCTATTCCTGTTATTCCACAGTCTACTGTTATCATTAATGAATAGCCTTCATTTACAATTTTTTCAATTGCATTTTTATTTAAACCATATCCTTCATTTAATCTGTTTGGGATATAATAAGAAACTTCTAGACCTAAATCTTTTAAAAACTTTTTTAAAACAGTCGTACTTGTTATTCCGTCTACATCATAATCGCCATAGATTATAACTTTTTCTTGATTTTCAATTGCTTTTATAATTCTTTCTACTGCAATTTCCATATCTTTCATTAAATATGGGTCATAAAAATCTTTTCTTGTTGGTTCTAAAAACTGTCTTATTTTTTCTTCACTAGTTATTCCTCTATTTACTAATATTGTAGCAAGTAAATTATTTATTTTATATTTTTCTTTTAAATTTTCTACCTTATCTTCATCTGTTTCATATATCTGCCACTTTTTATTCATATACCTCTCCTAAAATCACTTTTATACTATTGTATACTATTTTTACATTTTTTTAAAGCTTTTTTAACTTTTATTTTAAAAAATTTTGAAATAATTTAAAAAATCACTTGTTATTAACAAGCAATTTAATATTTCATTTACAATAATTTTAAATCTGGTTTTATTCCAAATTGATTTTCTAATATATTTAATATTTGGGTTTGCTTAAATAATAGCTTTCCCATTCTTACATCATGCTGTGCTAATTCTTTGTTTACTTCTACTAAATCATTATTCTTTATTTCTGATATATCAAACTTAATATTAGGTATTTCTTCTTTTAGTTGTTCATTAATAGAATTTAGAGTTGCTTTTATTACCGCTAAATCCCCCGTTTCAATTCTATCTAGTTTTGTTTCTATAATATCTAATCTTTCTTTTTCGATTTTATCTAACCTTCCATTTACTTCTTCTAATCCTTTATCTAATTTTTCATTTGTTTCTTTTAATCCTTTATTTAGTTCTTTATTTGTATTGTCTATCCTTTTATTTACTTCTTCAAGCCCTTTTTCTAATTTTTCATTTGTTTTATCTATTCTTTTATTTACTTCTTTTAAACCTTTATCTAATCTTTCATTTGTTTTATCTATTCTTTTATTTACTTCTTTTAAACCTTTATCTAATCTTTCATTTGTTTTATCTATTCTT
>CALXCH010000034.1 GCA_944386735.1 uncultured Clostridia bacterium | reverse complement strand
GGAATTGTATCAATAGTATTTTTCTGTGTATGGTATATATCAATTACTTGTGCAGTTTTAGCAATAATATTTGGTATCTTATCACTAAAATCTACTAGAAGAGGAATGGCAATTGCAGGTATTTCAACAGGTGCTGTAGGATTTGTATTAATGGTTATACTTTATATATTTATATTCTTTGTAATAGGTGTTGGAACATATTCAGGATTAAAAGATGCAATCGAATATTATGAAGATCACAATAGCAATTATAACTATCGTTATAATAGATATGATAACCATAATTATTATGATGATTATGATGATTATGATGATTGGTTCTAAAAAATAGAAGGATATTCAAGAAAGAATATCCTTTTTTCTTTTTTTTTGATATAATGATAGTGAAAATAAAAAAGTAAAGAGGGAGAAATGGAAAAAAGAGATTTAAGAAAATATATTATTCCGGTTAGAATAAAGAATAAAAATAGATATGGGGAAATAGGAGAAGAATATGATACAACTGATTTAATATATATAGAGAGTGCTGATGAATATATAGAACGAAATAAAAATTTGAAGCGCGAACATATTACAGATTATTCATTAATGAATGGTAGTTTACCAGAAATATGGCTAAGAAGTACATCAGATTATACATGTATAGATACATTAAATTATTATGAAATTTATGGAGATGAGCCATCAAATACAGACCATAGTATTATGCCGTTTCTAAATTTTAGAATTTCAGAAGAAATGGAAGCACTTAATATTGAGGTAGAACATGATGAAAAAGGTAATATGATACATATAATAAGACTTGGAGAATATCCAAAAAATAAAGTTAATCAAAAACTAGAAGAAGAGCTAGAAAATTTATATCATGGAGGAATACTTAGAGAAGGAATAGAAGCAACGGGAAGATGGTATACGGTTAATAGAGGAGGCGGTGGAGAATTTGCTTATTTAGAAAAGCATAATCCAGAATTTGAATATGAAGGTAATAAATATGTAAGAGTGATACAATATCCTTATATCGATTCTATAGAATATGCAGATGGAACAAAAGCGGGAGAAAAGGGAAAGACAAGATGGGTAAAAGTAGAGCCGATATCTTTTGAAATATTAAATTGGGATTGTTTACCCAAAAATATAAATCCAAAAGGGAATGGTAAAGATGATTGTTTTAAGTTGAAAGCAAAAGAGGGAATTGTTTCTGGTATACCGTTTTTACAAGAGGGAAGAAATGGTGACTTTTCAACTTTAAAATCTTTTTGGGAAGAAAGTATAGTAAGAGGATTTTTAAATGGAACTAAAGTGAAAAATATTGGTATTAATTTAGACGGAGACTTTTTTTTAAAAGGTTGTAGTTTCATAGACGAGGCTTTTGATTTGTCAAGAGAACCAATTAAGGAATATGAAGTGCCAGAAGGTGAATACGAAATTGCAGATAATGCTTTTAATGGTTGTGTATCACTAGAAAAAATAGTATTACCTACAAGAGTAAATCAAATAAGAAAAAAAGCGTTTAGTGGGATTAATTTTAGATATGTATATGTAAATGATATTGATGGAAGTGTAATTTTTTCAAAAGATGAAATACAAAATGAGGATTATAGAACAGTAGATATATTTGGTAAAATGATTAGGACTTTGGATGACTTTGACTATAATGAGATTATTAAAATGGTAAAGTCATATGAATTTGGTGAAATAGAAAAAAGATTGATAGATTTTACAGAAAAATTAAGTAGAAGCAAATTTAAAATGCCATATGTTTATGTAGAACAGTTAATTCAACATGATTTAGCAAGAGAATTGATAAAAAATGGAGAATTTAGATTTTTAAGAAGTGAAATTCCAGACATAAATGATAGATTGTTAGATTTTTCTGATGAAGAAAAAATAAACTTTTATAAGTTTGCAAATACATTAGGTTGTTTTTCAAAAGAAAAAATGTTAGATGGAAAAGGAAGAGAAACTGAAGTAATAATGGGACAAAAAGCAACTTCTCTTCTTATGCAATTTCTAAAAACAGGAACTATAAAATTAGGAGAATTTAGTGATTTGGTTGGAATGATGCCACTTGGAATAAAACCAAATCAGGACTTCCTAAAATTCTTATCTATTAAAGGAAAAGGTGGAAATTTTGAGAATTTAGAAACATTGATGGAGTTAAATACGAAATATACAGGTTTAATTTCAAAAGTAATGCAAGATTTTGATAGTGTTAAAAGTTATAGAGAATCCATAAATGAAACAGGAAAACCTATGTTAGTCTCTTGGAGAGAATGTTTTGAAAAATTTTATCTTAATAATAAATACAGTAGAATAACTGATGAAAATAGAGACATAGCAAGGCTGTATGTGAAAAAGGGGATAAGCCAAACGGATTTTGATTATGCAACTGAATTAAGAAGCAGAGCAACAGAAGAGGGTGTACCAGAACATATTTTAGGAAAACCACTAAAAGAAGAGTCTATAATAGAAAGTATAGAAAGAATAAAAAGACAAACAGCAGAAGAATTACAAGATGGAAGAAAAATAATAGATGAATTATATGACAAGCAATTTTATTATGAATGGTTAAATAAGAAAGATGCAGTAAATGGAATAATTGGTATATATTGTAGTTGCTGTGCGAGTATAAATAATATAGGATATGGAGCAGATATTGCAGAAGCAACGATTACTTCTCCAGATGTACAAAATTTAGTTGTTAGGAATTCAAAAGGAAATATTATTGCAAAAGGAGCAATGTATGTTAATAAAAAATATGGATATGGTGTAATAAATGATTTTGAATTAAACAGAAGATATAAACATCATGAAAGATCATCAGTAATAAAGTATGAACCAGATGATAATACAGGAAGATATGACGTGCCTGAAGATAGTAAAGAGGAAGAAGAAAGAGAGCTTATATTTAAAGCTTTTCAAAGAGGAATAAAAGCATTTATAGAAGAATATGATAGACAAAATCCAGATAATCCAATAAAACAGGTAAATATAGGAACAGGATATAATAGATTAAAAAGACAAATAAGTAGATTAGAAATGTCAATGGATGAAGAAAAATTAGAAGTACCTTCTGATTATAGCTTTTTGGATGCAACTGAAAATGAACAATTTATTATTTATAAAAGAAGGGATAGACAAAGAGAAGAGAGTGGTGATGAAAGATAATGACTACTATACAAAAAAGAATTGTATTTTTAACTATGAAACTAGATTTAAAAGCAAGAGAATATAAAGAATTATGTCTAGAATTAGATAGAATAAAAAACGAAGAACAAGTAAGCAATGAAGAGTTATTAGAATTAAAAAGCAAATTCCAAAAAAATCATGATGAAATAGTAGAAATAAATAGAGAACTAAAGGGATTAAAAGAAAAAGATAATGATTTGGGTAATAAAAGTTTTAAGCAAGAAGATTTATTTAAAAAAGGTAAGAAAATTAATGATTACGAAGAAAAAAATAAAGAATTACTAGTAAAAAAAGATACAAATATAATAGTTAGATTAATTAAAAAAATAAAAAGGTTATTAAAAAATAGTTAAACATATTGTGAAGAAGAGTTATATAAGATATAATTAAAGCATTAGGAGAGGATGAAGTGGAAGAAAGAGCAAAAAAAGAAACGAGTAATAAAATAAAAAAATAAATGTATAAAGTCTAGACTTTTTTCTAGGCTTTATTTTATAATAAAAAAATATTTAAAAAGTGTAACCTTTTATAAAGATAAATTGTATAACTAATGTATGAAAGTAAAAGGGGATGGACTAATGGAAATAACAGATAAGGAACTATATAGAAAATATTTGGCGGGTGATAATAAGGCTTTTGAAGACTTAGTAAAAAGACATAAAGATCATATAATATATTTTATTTCAAGATATACTAAAAATACAGATATAGCAGAAGATATATCACAAGATGTATTTGTATATTTACTTCTTCATAAAGACCAATACGATTTTAAATATTCATTTAGAACATATTTATATATGATAGCAAAATGTAGAGCAATAAATTATTTGAAGAAAGAAAAAAGAGCAATCAGCGGATTGGATTATGAAAATTTATATATAGAAGATAATGATTTAGAAGAAATCGTATATAAAAATGAAACGTCTCAGAACATAAGAAAAGTAATAAATAAATTAAAACCAGACTATCAAGCAGTAATATGTTTAACTTCTTTAGAAGGCTTTAAGTATAAAGAAGTTGCAAAGATTATGGATAAAAATGTAGGGCAAGTAAAAGTAATGTTAAGTAGAGCAAAAAGAAAGTTAAGAGAAGCTTTAGAAAAGGAGGGATTTTCTTATGAAGTCTAATAAAGAGTATTTAGAAGAAATTTATGAGAAAAAAAGAGAAGTAACTAATTCTAAAGAAAAAGACGAATTTTATAATATAAGATTTAAAAAACCAAAGAAGAGTCCTTTAAAAATAGCAGCTACATTTGTATTAGCATTGAGCTTGACTGTTGGAGCAGGATATTGTGGAACTGTGGCATATCAAAATATCTGGAAAGAACCTAAAAAATATACAATAAATCAAAAAGTATCAGATGAGGAAAAAGCTAAATGTATATCAGCAGAAGAAGCAAATGAATTAGGAAATAAATATTTAAAACAAGTAGGATTAGAAGATGATGAAGTTTTAAATCAAAACTTAAATAAGGAATTTTTATCAGATGAAAATGAATGGAGTATGGGTTCTGAAAAAGCTACTATTAGTATAGATGCAGAAACAGGAGATTTAAAGTCAATACAAGTACCTACTTGGAATTATAAGATACCATATAACTATGGAATAACAAGAGATGAGGCAAGAGAAACAGCAAAAGAGTTATTTAATAAATATCTACCTGATATAGAAGGAGATTATGAATTAGTAAAATTGACAAGAAATATGGAAACAGATGAAGCATCATATATTTGGTATGCAGAGTTTTATAGAAAATATGGAGAAGAAATAAATCCTTATGAAAAAGTATTTATTGGTTGGGTTCCAACAATAAATGGAATTTACCAATTAAATATAGAAAAGGATACATTTGAAAATAATGAAATTGTAAAAACAAAAGAAGAAGCTACCGAGATTGCAAAAAATAAAGATAAAGAAATAGAACCAAATAGGGAAGTAGAAAGTGTAACAGTAGAAGAAGCAATTGAAAAAATGAATCCAGAGGCATATTTAAGAGAAATACAAAAAGAAGCATATGAAAATGGAAAAATATCTTTAGAAAATGGATATTATACTACAGAAAATAGAGTAAGAAGGGTATGGCTTGTTACTATAAATTATGTAAAAGAAGAAAATAAAATAGACTCATATACTTATTTTGTAGATACTACAACTGGAGAAATAATTGGTGGAGCAATGTATAATCCACTAGATTATGAAAAAAACTTAAGAGATGATCCAAATAATTTAGCATAAGAGAAGGAATAAAAGAAAAATAAAAATGGAAACAAAAAAGAAAGATAATGTCAAAAATAAAAAGAAAAAACATATAGATAAAAAATATAAAAAGCAAAGTAAAAATATTTTAGAAATAATACTTATACTGATCTTAAGTATAAGTATTATTTTGGTGGCTCTAATATTTTTTATAAATAGGGGTGATAAAGAAAAAGAAGAAGCAGAAGAAATAGAAGTTTCAAGTAATGGATTAAAAGAAAATAATGTAATAGAAGTTGTAATACCTAAAAAAGAAAGAAAAGAAATAAATGATTGGAAGCTTGTATTGGTAAATAGAGATAATCCATTACCAGAAGATTTTACAATAGAACTTGCAAATATTGATAGAACAAAACAGTTTGATAAAAGGGCAATTGGAGAATTGAAAGAAATGATGCAAGCTATGAAAAATTCAGGGATAAATAATATTTGGATTCAGTCAGCATATAGGAGTATTGAATATCAAAAAACGTTATATGACAATAAAATTAATGAATATTTGAATTATGGAGTGACAAGAGAGGTTGCAGAAAGCCTAACACTAGAATATATAAATAAACCAGGAGAAAGTGAGCATAATTTAGGACTAGCAATAGATTTTAATAATGTAGATAATGACTTTAAAAATACAAAAGCATTTAATTGGCTAAGTAGCAATGCAAAAGATTATGGATTTGTAATGCGTTATCCAGAAGAAAAGGCAGGCATTACTGGAATAGAATATGAACCATGGCATTGGAGATATGTTGGTAAAGAGCATGCATATAAAATGGAAGAACTAGATATGTGCTTAGAAGAATACATAGAATATTTAGAAACAAACTAGTTTGACAAAGAAGATAAACAAATGTATTATTTAATATGTATAAAATAGATAAGGGGAGATTAAATAATACAATGAATAATGAAACTAGCAGAATGTTACGAGAATTGTGCACAGAAATGAATATTAAAATTGAAGTATTATCATATGGTTGGATTTTTAAATTATCTAAAGATGGTAGAGTACGATATATAACTGGAAATTTTGATATAAATAAATCAGCATCTAGTAAAATTGCTTGTGATAAATATGCAACATATGAAGTATTAAAATCACAAAATATACCTATAATAAAACATACGATGGTATTTAATCCAGTTGATAGAAGTGATTATATAAAAAAGGATGAAGTTTGGAAAATTGTTAATAAAGAATTCGTCGATAATGAAAAAAGAATAGTTGTAAAACCAAACTTTGGATTTGAAGGAAAAGGAGTATTTCTTTGTAATACTACTTACGAAACAGAAGAAGCGGTTAAATATTTGTTAGAGAAAAATAGCTCAATTAGTATATGCCCATTTTATGATATAAAAAAAGAATATAGAGCATTTTATTTAAATGGTAAGATTTTATTAGTCTATGAAAAAGAAAAACCATATGTTATAGGAAATGGTAAAAATGATGTTAAAACTTTAGTAGAGAAATTAAATCTTCCAGATAATGAAGTTGTAAGAGATAATTTAAGCAAAATAGACTTAAATTATATACCAAAGGAAAATGAAAGGGTAGAACTTTCTTGGAAATATAATTTATATGGTGGTGCAACTGCTAAAGTAATAGATAAAGAAAATAGAAGCTATAAAAGAATAGAAAATTTAGCAATAGATGCAGGAAAGGCTTTAGATATGACTTTTGCTACTATTGATATCATAAATACTAAAAATAATAAATTATATGTATTAGAAATAAATTCAGGAGTTGCAGCAAATATCTTTTCTGAAATAGTAGATCATGGAAAAGAATTAACTAAAGGAATATATAGAAAAGCTTTGATAACAATTTTTGAATAGAATTTGCAAAAACTTGACAACTAATTATAATGCAATAAAATAAGTGCAATTGACTTTTTGCTTAGAAGAGTGGAGTTATAAAATAGAGTATAAAAAAGTAATAAATAAGAATTTTTCTCCAAGAACAAGCATACAATTAAAGTAGCTTGAACTTGGAGGTTTTTTATGTTTTTAGTATTTAATAAACAAAAAATAATAACATATTTTGTATCAGTATTAACAGTTTTTGTGTTGTTCTTTGTTGCAAGCACATTTAATAAAAAAGGTGAAACTGTAGAAACTTCAGCGGGAAATGAGAGGTTATTACCAGTATATAATGTAGAAACAGAAGAAAAAAAGGTAGCTTTTACTATGAACTGTGCTTGGAATGCTGATGATATTGATAGTATATTAGATACATTAGAAAAGAATAATGTAAAAATAACCTTTTTTATGGTAGGAGAATGGATAGATAAATATCCAGAAGCGGTAAAAAAGATATATGAAGCAGGGCATGAGATAGCAAATCACAGTGATACACATAAACATGTAAATAATTTAAGTTATGAAGACAATGTAAAGGAAATTTTAGCAGCAAATGAAAAGATTAAGAATATAACAGGAGAAGAAAATAAAATTTATAGAGCACCATATGGAGAGTATAATAATACAGTAATAAAGGCAGCAAAAGATAATGGTTTTGTTACAATTCAGTGGAGCTTGGACACGTTAGATTATACAGGAATAACAGGAGAAGAAATGTGGAATAGAATTAGTGGAAAATTGAAGGCAGGAGATATAATACTTAGCCATAATGGAACTGAGCATACAGCAGAAGCTCTAGATATGTTAATAAAAAATATTAAAGAAAAAGGTTTTGAAATAGTAAAAGTATCAGATTTAATATACCATGATAATTATAAAATTAATATGAATGGGACACAAATAAAAAGCAAATAATGTATATATTTGGAAAAACAGGGAATTATAAAAATATAAAGAAATTAAGGGGTTGTAAAATGACTTTTATTGGAATGATTTCAGAGCATAAAAGTTTTGAAAATATCAAAGAGATATTAAAAAAGAACTCAAAAAAAGATATTAATTTAATTCATGTAAGTAAAAAAAGTATTAGCAATATTAAAAACATAAGATTTGAAACAATAATTATAGATTCTATATTAAGTGAATTTAAAGAAGAAACATTACTAATAAAAAATATGTGTTTACATGCAAAGTATATAGCTATAAATACAGATATAAATGTTGAAATACCTGAGTTTATAAAAGAATCGAAAGCACATGTAATAACATATGGACTGAATCAAAAAGCAACTGTAACAATATCTAGTATAACAGAAAGTAGTATATTGATATATTTACAAAAGAGTTTGAAAAATATAAAGGGAAAAACCATTGAAATAGGGGAAAAAATGGTTAAAGTAGATGAAGAAAATAAGCTTAAAACATATGAAGTTTTAATAATTTATATTATTTTTTTAGTAGAATCTAAACCCATAATGGAGCAATCACAGGAAAAATCTAACTTTTTTGAAAAAAATTAACTTTTTATGTAGACAAAACCAAAAAAATGGTGTATAATAGAAAATGTAAGTTAAGAGAGCCCAAGGAAAAATATACAATCGATAAATTAAGAAAATAGGGAGGAAAAGGAATTGAATACAAATTATTTAGAAAACAACTATTTAACATTAGTTGGAAAAGTTACAGGAGAAAAGAAATTCAGTCATGAAATTTATGGAGAAAGATTCTATGTATTTAATCTAGAAATACCACGTTTAAGCGGAAACAGTGATATAATACCAATAACTGTTTCAGAAAGACTAATTAAAGAAGATACATTAACTGAAGGTAAAAAACTATTAATAAAAGGTCAATTTAGATCTTATAATAGCTACGAAAATGAAAAGAATAGATTAATCTTAACTGTTTTTGCAAAAGATATAGTAGAAGTAGAAGAAGATAAAGAAGACGAAGAAAATGAAATGGTAAAAAAGGATACTGTAACAAACGAAGTGGTATTAGTTGGTTATATCTGTAAAAAACCAATATACAGACAAACACCATTTGGACGTGAAATATCAGACCTACTTCTTGCAGTAAATAGAGCATATAATAAATCTGATTATATCCCATGTATAGCTTGGGGAAGAAATGCTAGATTCTGTCAAAACTTAGAAGTAGGAACAGAAGTAAAAGTAGTAGGAAGAGTTCAATCAAGAAATTATGAGAAAAAACATGAAGATGGAACAGTAGAAACAAGAGTTGCATACGAAGTATCTATCGGAAGTCTAGAAGTTATAGAAGAAAAAGATAATGAAAACAAAGAAGACACAGAAAACAAAGAAGCTGTTTAATAAAAATATAAAATATAAAAATATAAAAAAGTTTCAAAAAGCTAGTTTTTTGAAACTTTTTTGTGTTATAATGTAAATTAGAATTTTTATTTAAAGGAGACTAATTATGGAAAAACAGCTAATTAAGAAAAAAGAAAAAAAAGATAAAAAAACAAGAGTAAAACCAAGTACTAAATTTGCAATAATGGCAGTAGTATTAATTGCAATTTTTTGCGTGGCAATAACACCAGTAACATTGCAAAACGATACATATTATACAATAAAAATAGGAGAACACATAGTAAACAATGGAATCGATATGCAAGATCCATTTTCATGGCATGAAAATTTACCATACACATATCCACATTGGTTATATGATTTATTAACATATTTAATTTATGATGCATTTGGAATGACAGGAATATATGTTACAACCTGTATATTATCTGTAATATTAGGATTATCAGTATATGAGGTAAATAGAAAACTTTGTAAAAATCAATTATTTTCATTTGTACTTACAATAGGAGTAATGTATTTAATAAAAGGATATGTAGCAGCAAGGGCACAGCTGGTTACATTTATACTATTTGTATGGACAATATATTTTATAGAAAAATTCTTGGAAACAAAGAAGAAAAGGTATGCTATAGGATTAATTATAATACCAATATTGATTGCTAACTTACATGCGGCGGTATTCCCATTCTACTTTGTACTATACTTGCCATATATAGCAGAATATGTAATTGCAAGTATATCTGAATT
Source organism: uncultured Clostridia bacterium (assembly GCA_944386735.1). Lineage (GTDB taxonomy): Bacteria > Bacillota > Clostridia > TANB77 > CAG-508 > CAG-269. The sequence goes on along the minus strand of CALXCH010000034.1, from coordinate 5,286 downwards.
TATAATTTATAAAAAAGCAAAGTTAAAAATGCTAGAATTAAAAATAAAGGTATTATCTAAAAAACAGGAAAATAGTGAAAAACTAGAACAATTAAAAGAACAACAAAAATTATTATTAGAAAAAATAGATAAAATAAAAGTAAAAAGAACAAAAGATTTACAAAATCCTTATAAAATAAGATTAGTAAAAAAAAGCGCAACAAAATGGCTAATATTAGTATTTATAATATGTTTATTTACAGGTTTATTAACGCCAATAGGAGATACACCATATACATATCTATTTAAAACACTTGAAGGTAATACTACACAAAATATAAATGAGCATTTACCAATGACACTTTCAAATGAAACAGAAGTAATGTGTACACTTATATTATTTTTAGCAATAATGATATTTACTAAAGTAAAAGTAAGACTATGTGACTTATTTATGCTAGGTGGTCTATGTTATTTAATGCTTGCAACTAGAAGACAAGTAACAATGTTTGTACTGCTTTGTTCAATTATATTAAATAGAATGCTAGTGGAATTATCTAAAATATATACAAAAGATACAATAGAACAAGCTGTAAAAGAATTAACTAGCGTAATTGGAATAATATTAATATCACTATCAATGATAGGATTTAGTTATTATGAGGCAAAAGATAAATTTAAAGATACATATATAGATGAAACAGCATATCCAGTACAAGCATGTGACTATATAATAGAAAATATAGACTTAGGAAAAGCAAGATTTTATAATGAATATAATTATGGAAGTTATATGATATTTAGAGGAATACCAGTATTTATAGACTCAAGAGCAGACTTGTATGCACCAGAATTTAGCGGTAAAAAAGATGATATATTTATTGACTTTATAAATACTTCAAACATAGGAACATTTTATGAAGACACATTTAAAAAATATAATATAACACATGTAATTACATATAAAAATTCAAAGATGAATATGATAATAACAAAAACAAAAGACCCTAAGTATAAAGAATTATATAGTGATAATTATTTTGTAGTTTATGAAAGATTACAAGATGAAGAAAATAATCAAAGTAATCAAAATGGAGAGGATAATCAATAACAGCGGAATGAACAAAGCAAGTAAAATGAACAAATCAGCAAGATGTATAATACTGTAAATATTATTTTAGAAAGAGGCAAATATTTTGGAAAATTTAAAAACATTTATAGTAGAAAAAGAAGAAGAAGGAAATAGAATTGATAGTTATTTAGCAAAAAAAGATGAAGAATTATCAAGAGTGGCAATCCAAAGACTAATAAAGGAAGAAAAAATATTAGTGAATGGTAAAAAAATAAAAGCATCATATAAAGTACAGGAAAATGACAATATAACAGTAGAGGAAGAAAAACCAAAAGAAATATCATTAAAGGCACAAGATATACCAGTAGAAGTACTTTATGAAGACAATGATATTATAGTTGTAAATAAACCAAAAGGAATGGTAGTACACCCTGGAAACCGGAAATCCAGATGGAACTTTAGTAAATGCATTAATGACAATATGTAAAGACTCTTTATCAGGAATAGGAGGAGAAATAAGACCAGGAATAGTACATAGATTAGATAAAGATACATCTGGAGTAATAGTAACTGCAAAAAATGATAAATCACATATTAATTTAAGCAAGCAAATAAAAAATCATGAAGTAGAAAAAACATATATAGCATTAGTAAGAGGAATGGTAAAAGAAAATGAAGCTACAATAAATATGCCAATAGGAAGAAATAAAAATGATAGAAAAAAGATGGCAGTAGAAAAAGATGGTAAGCCAGCAATTACACATTTTAAAGTATTAGAAAGATATCCAAAAGACAATTGTACTTTATTAGAAGTAAAAATAGAAACAGGAAGAACACATCAAATAAGAGTACATTTAGCACATATTGGTTATCCTGTAATTGGAGATACAGTTTATTCAAATGGAAAAAATAAATGGGGAGTTGTCCGGACAATGCCTTCATGCAAAAAGTTTAAAATTTAAGCATCCAATAACAGGGAAGGAAATGAAAATAGAAGCAGAATTACCAGAATATTTTAAAGAAATTTTGAGACAATTAGGGACAAATCTTGATTGTTTTATTAAATAAAATGGAGGAAAAATGGAAGAAAGGTTACAAAAATATCTAGCAAATTGTGGCATTTGCTCAAGAAGAAAAGCAGAAGAATTAATAAAGTATGGAAAAGTTAGTGTAAATGGAAAAATTGTAACAGAACTTGGAACAAAAATAAATCCAAAGGTTGATAAAGTTACATATAACGGAAAAGAAGTAAAGGAAGAAAGCAAACATGTTTATATTCTTTTAAATAAACCAATAGGATATGTAACAACAGCAAAAGACCAATTTGATAGAGATACTGTTATGGATTTAGTAAAAGTAAAAGAAAGGTTAGTACCTGTTGGAAGACTTGATATGTATACATCTGGAGCCTTAATCTTAACAAACGACGGAGATTTTGTATATCAGGTAACACATCCAAAACACGAAATAGAAAAAACGTACACAGTTACAATAAAAGGAATTGTAACTGATGAAGAAGTAGAAGCCTTAAGAAAAGGTGTAAAAATAGATGATTATATAATAACAAAACCAGCAAGAGTAAAGATTTTAAAAATTGATGAAGAAAAAAATCAGTCAAGATTAGAAATTACAATTCATGAAGGAAAAAATAGACAAATAAGAAAAATGTGTGAAGCAATTGGACATAAAGTTTTAGCATTGCACAGAAGTAAAATTGCAGGGATAGGTGTAAAAGATTTAGACCTAGGAAAATGGAGATATTTAAGTGAAAAAGAAGTAAAAAAAATACTGTTTTCTGGAACGGGGTCAAAAAACAGCTCAGATAATTAAAAAATAAAATTATTAATAGATATATTGAAAAATAAGTTCATTATATATATAATAAAATAAACATAAGATAAAAGGAGAATTAACAAATGAATACGTTAAAATTTGAGCCAGAAGGATGGAATAATGAAATTACAAAATTAGATAAAACTAATGTGAAAACTTATATGGAAAACAATAAAACCTTACAAGGACTAGTAAGAAATTGTGATGATAAATATAATTTATATGTAAATTTTGAAAATGGATTAGTAGGAAAGATACCACGTGAAGAAGTAGAAGGAATAAAAACAGAAGAAAATGGGCTTCCAAGAGCGAATTTATGCTCAGGGAAAGTACATAAATTTGTACAATTTAAAATAAAAGATGTAGAGGATAATGAACTTATATTATCTAGAAAACAAGTTCAAAAAGAAGCTATGAATTGGGTTAAAAATGATTTGCAAGTAGGACAAAAAGTAGATGGAATAGTAAAAAATATAAAACCATATGGGGCCTTCATAGAAATAGGTGGAGGAATTGTTGGATTAGCCCATATTGAAGATTTATCAGTTGCAAGGATAAAATCACCTTATGAAAGATTAAGAATTGGACAAAAGCTTGAAGTTGTGATAAAATCTATAAATAGAGAACAAGGAAAAGTAATTTTATCTTATAAAGAATTATTGGGTTCATGGGAAGAAAATGCATCAAAATTTAGAGTAGGAAGTAGAGTAAAAGGAAAGGTAAGAGAAACTGAAAAAAATAAAAATGGAATATTTATAGAACTTACACCTAATTTAGTAGGAATGGCAGAATATGAAGATGGACTAGAATATGGACAAGATGTTGATGTTTATATAAAAAAAATAGATTATGATAGAAAGAAAGTAAAATTACTTATAGTTTAAAACTAGAGGAGGAATAAAAATGGTTGAAGATGAAGAAATAAAAACAAAAGTATCACCATTTGCAATAAGAGAAGGAGAAATAAAAACATTTGATGGTAAAGATGGATATGTATCAATGAACCAAATAGTACATAAAATAAATATTGGGCATATTAATGATATTCATTTTGCTATATTAGATTTAGTAAATGAGTTTGAGTTTATAACATCAAGACAGATTTATCAAATGCTAGAAATAAAGGGTATTGATATAAAATCACAAGATAAATTAAATAATAAATTAGATCAATTAGTAAAATCAAAGATTTTAACTAGATATTATTTTAATTCAGAAGAAGGTAAAGGAATTTATCGTATTTATTGCATGGAAAAAATGGGAAAATACTTATTAAATTCACAAGAAAAAGAATGTAAATGGCAACCATCAGACAATACAAAACCAGTAGCTATGATTAAGAAAAGATTAGCAGGAAACCAAGTTTTAATTGCTTATTTAAGAAAAGTAAAAGCATTTGATAGCTACACTGTAAAACCAACAATAACAGCAAAAGTTGCAGGAAAAGTATTTAAAGCAACAGGTGGTAGTGTTAAACTAACAAAAAATAAGAAATCAATTCAATTTGTTTTTGAAGTAGTAAGACGTGAAATGGATTGGCAAAAGAAGTTAGTTGAAAAAATGAGATTATACAAAGATTTTTATGAGAACTTTGTTCAAGGAGATTCTGGATTTTCAAGTATGCCACAACTTATTCTAGTTTGTGAGGATGAAAGACATATGGCAGAATGTTTTAAAGAAATAGTAACGAACCAAGTAGAAATACCACAAATAAAATTATATTTTACAACAGATTTAAGACAAAACGAAGAAACACTTGAAAATACTTTAGTAGAATTTAAACTTGTAAATGGTAAATACAAAATGGAAAATGTAGAATTAAAATTATTAGGTATGTAAATAATATGTTGTTTTTTGGGACGGGGTCAAAAAACAGCAAGAAAGAATGCATCTCGAAAGAGGTGCATTTTTTGATGAAAATTTTATTTGAAACATTACAATTTATGTCAAAGTTCAACTAATGATGTATATACAACAGGTATGTGTAATGGCAATTTAAGTACATCTTATGTCAAAGTTCAACATTTTGACGAAGAAGATAAAGAAGGGAAAGAATATTTATTTAAATACATCTTATGTTAAAGTTCAACTCTAATTATAAAACACATAAGTATCTCGTATTTTAATTTAAATACATCTTATGCCAAAGTTCAACCATTGAAAAATAAGCAATTTCTTCTTATATAATAAAATATAATTTCTTAAAAATCAATGATTTTATCGGATTTTTTCCAAGTAACGAGAAATTTTTTGTTTTCAGTTAAATCAAGATATTTAGAGTATAAGCTGGAAAAATATTATATATTTTAAATTTATATAAATTTTTAATAAATATAGGTTTACAATAGATATGTCACACAAAGATATAAAAAATAAATAGGAAGTACCAAAAATATGATAAA
>CALXCH010000033.1 GCA_944386735.1 uncultured Clostridia bacterium | reverse complement strand
TATCACCAGTAGAGATAACAAAAGGACCAGAAAGCGTACAAGTAATAGAAGGACAAAGTGATGTAACATTTACAGTAGAAGCAAGTGGAAATGGAACACTTAGTTACCAATGGTATTATAAAACAAGCCTTGAAGGAGCAGAAAATCCAATACTAGGAGCAGATGAAAGTTCATATACAATACCAAAAGAAGAAGTAACAACAGAATTAAATGGAAGATATTATTATGCAAAAGTAACACAAAGTAATGGTACAGCAATAGCAACAGCGACATCAAACGAAGCATTATTAACAGTAGCAGAAATAGGAAATATAATACAAGAACCAACATCTATAACGGTAACAGAAGGAGAAAGAGCAACATTTGAAGTAGCAGTAACAGGAGCAGGAGATTTTAGTTACCAATGGTATAGAAGTACGACAAATTCAACAACAAATGGGACACCTATAGATGGAGAAAATGAAAGTTCATACACAACAGAACCAACAACACAAGAAGATAATAACACATATTATTATGTAGTAATTACACAAAGTTATGGAAGTTCAACAGCAGAGATAACAAGTAGTGTATCTAAATTGACAGTAGGAGATGGAGTAAGTGTAAGTACACCAAGTGACGTAAGTGTAATAGCAGGAGTAACAGATGTAACATTTAGTGTAGAAGTAAGTGGAAGTGGAACATTTAGTTATCAATGGTATAAAAATACAACAGATAGTAACCAAAATGGAACACCAATAGAAGGAGAAGAAAGTAATAGTTACACAATACCAAAAGAAGAAGTAACAACAGATTTAAATGGAACTTATTATTATGTAGAAGTAACACAAAATTATGGAGGAAGTTCAAATAAGGCTACTAGTGAAGCAGCAACATTAAGTGTAATAGCACCAACAGGAATAACAGTAAATCCACAACCAGTAACAGCATATGAAAATGGACAAAATGTAATATTTAGTGTAACAGCTTCAGGAGAAGGAAATATAACATATCAATGGTATAAAAATGATACAAACTCAAATCAAGGTGGAGAAGAAATACCAGGAGCAGTAGGAAACACATATACAATAGAAAAAGAGAATGTAACAACAGAATTAAATGGAAGTTACTATTATGTAGTAGTAACACAAAAATATGGAACAAGTACAGTAACAGTAACAAGTGAAGCAGCAATGTTAACAGTATTAGGAACAAGTATAGAGGCAAATGAGAAAGATGTAACAGTATATGTAAATGGAAGTAGCAAAACAGTACTTTTAAGTGGAACAAATGCAGGAGCATTTAGTGTAGTAACACCATCAAATTCTTCATATGCAACAGCAGAAATAAATCCAGAAAACAATAATGAATTAATAATAACACCAATAGGAGAAGGAGAGACAAGTGTAGAAGTACAAGAAGGTAATGGAGGAAAAACAGTAATAATAAATATACATGTAGTAACAACAACAATAACAGCAACACCACAAAGTGTAACAGCATATGTAGGTGGAAGTGACCAAACAGTAACATTAGGAGGAGACAATAGCGGAACATTTAGTATAGAAACACAGCCAGATGGAGGAATAGCAACAGCAAATGTAAGTGGAAATACATTAACAATAACACCAGTAGGAAAAGGAAATACAAATGTGGTTGTAAAAGAATCAAATGGAAATAAAACAACAACAGTAAATGTAGAAGTAAAAGAAACAAGTATAGATGCAAACAATAAAGATGTAACATTATATGTAGGAGGAGCGACACAAACAATACAAATAACAGGAACAGAGTTAGGAGTATTAAGTATAGAAACAAATCCAAATAGTTCATATGCAACAGCAAGTATAGGAGAGAATAATACACTTACAATTAATCCAGTAGGAGCAGGAAGTACAAGTGTAACAGTAAAAGAAGGAAATGGAAACCAAACAGTAACAATAAATATAAATGTAATAGCAACAACAATAACAGCAAGTCCAGAAAGTGTAATAGCATATGTAGGAGGAAGTGAACAAATAGTAACATTAGGAGGAGATAGCGCAGGAACATTTAGTATAGAACAACAACCAGAAACATATGCAACAGCAAGTATAGAAGGAAGCACATTAACAATAACACCAGTAGCAGAAGGGACAACAAGTGTAGTTGTAAAAGAAGCGAATGGAAACCAAACAAAAGAGATACCAATAGAAGTAAGACAAACATCTATTACAGCGACAAGTCAAGATGTAACAGCATATGTAGGAGGAGCAGACCAAGAGATAACAATAAGTGGAACATATATGGGAACATTAAATATAAGTGATGAACCAGAAACTTCAATAGCAACAGCAGAACTAGAAGGAACAACACTTAGAATACATCCAGTAGCAAAAGGAAATACAAGTGTAGAAGTAACAGAAGGAAATGGAAACAAAGCAGTTACAATAAATATAGAAGTAATAGAAAGTAATATGACAGCAACAAATACAAATGTAACAGCATATGTAGGAGGAGCAAGTCAAGAAGTAACAATAGAAGGAACAGACTTAGGAACATTAAGTATAAGTAAACAGCCAGAAGAAGGAATAGCAACAGCAGAATTACAAGGAAATAAATTAACAATAAGTCCTGTAGGAGATGGAAAGACAAGTGTAGAAGTAACAGAATCAAATGGAAATAATACAGTAACAATAAATATAACTGTATTAACACCAAGTATAACGACACAGACAATAGAAGTATATGCAGGAGGAGCAAGCAAACAAGTAGAAATTACAGGATTACACATGGGAACATTAACAATAGAAGAAGAACCAGATAGTACTTATGCAACAGCAAGTATAGATGGAACAACACTAACAGTAATACCAACACAAACAGCAGGAAATACAAGCTTATTGTTAAGAGAGTCAAATGGAAACCAAACAGCAAGAATAAATATAACAGTTACGGCAACAAGTATAGATGCAAGTGAGAAAGATGTAACATTATATGTAGGTGGATTAAATAGCCAAGTACAAATAAGAGGAACAAATGCAGGAACATATAGTATAGAAACTAAGCCAGATGAAGGAATAGCAACAGCAGTTTTAAGTGAAAGTACATTAACAATAAGTCCAGTAGGAGCAGGAAATACAAGTGTGGTTGTTAAAGAAGCAAATGGAAATAAGACAGTAACTATAAATGTAAATGTAATAGCAACAACAATAACAGCAAGTCCAGAAAGTGTAATAGCATATGTAGGAGGAAGCAATCAAACAGTAACATTAGGAGGAGATAACGCAGGAACATTTAGTATAGAATAACAACCAGAAGCATATGCAACAGCAGAATTAAATCCAGACAACAATAACGAATTAATAATAACACCAGTAGGAGCAGGAAATGCAACAGTAGTTGTAAAAGAAGGAAATGGAAACCAAACAGTTACAATCAATATAGAAGTAAGAGCAACAAGTATAGATGCAACTAATAAAGATGTAACGTTATATGTAAATGGAAGTAGTACACAAGTAGAAATAACAGGAACAGAAATGGGACCATTAAGTATAGAGGCAGGAATAAATGAAGGAATAGCAACAGCAAGCTTAAGTGACAATATACTAACAATAACACCAAAAGGAGAAGGACAAACAAGTGTAACAGTAACAGAAGGAAATGGACAACAAAAGGTTACAATAAATATAACAGTAAAAGCAACAGACATAAAGGCAGATAAACAAGATGTTACAGTATATGTAAATGGAACAAATTCACAAGTAACAATAACAGGAACAAATGCAGGAGAACTTAGTATAGAAACACCAGCAGATGGAGTACATGCAACAGCAGAATTAGCAGATGGAATATTAACAATAACAGGATTAGCAGAAGGAGAAACGAGTGTAACAATAAAAGAAGGTAATGGTAATAAAACAGTAACAATAAATATACATGTTTTAGAAACAAGTATAGAAGCAACAAATACAAATGTAATAGCATATGTAAGTGGAGGAAACCAAACAGTAACATTAAGTGGAGAAAATGCAGGAACATTTAGTTTAGTACAACCAGTAGATGAAACATATGCAACAATAACTTTAAATGGAAATACATTAACAATAACACCAAAAGCAGCAGGAAGTACAAGTGTAAAAGTAAAAGAAGCAAATGGTAATAAAGAAATTACAATAAATATAGAAGTAAAAGAAACAAGTATAGATGCAACAAGTAAGAATGTAATAGCATATGTAGATGGAAATCCACAAACAGTAGAAATAACAGGAGATAACTTAGGAACACTTAGTGCAACTACAGAGCCTCAAGGAATAGTAGAAACAAGTATAGATAAAAATACATTAACAATAACTCCAGTATCAGAAGGAAATACAACTATAACGGTAAAAGAGGCAAATGGAGGAAAAACAGTTACAATAAGTGTAGAAGTAAAAACAGTAACAATAGCACCAGTTTCAGGAAGTGTAACATTATATGTAGGAGGAAATCCTCAAACAGTAGGAATAACAGGACAAAATTATGGAACACTTGAGATAGTAACACAACCAACAAGTACAGTAGCAACAGCAGAAGTTGGTAGTGATAATAGCTCAATAGTAATTACTCCAGTAGGAGCAGGAAGCACAAGTATAAAAGTAAAAGAAGCAAATGCAAATAAAGAATTTACAATAAGTATACAAGTAATACAAAGTACAATAACAGCAGAACCTACAAGTGTAGTAGCATATGTAGGAGGAGTAGATAAAACAGTACAAATAGGTGGAACGAGTATAGGAAGCTTAAGTATAACAGATGAACCAGAAAGCACAATAGCAACAGCAAGTATAAGTGGAAATACACTAACAATACATCCGGTAGGTTCAGGAGATACAAGTGTAGAAGTAACAGAAAGTAATGGAAACCAAAAAGTAACAGTAGACATACATGTACAAGCAACAAGTATAACACCACAAACAGTAGAAGTATATGCAGGTGGAGATGCTAAAACAGTAGAAATACAAGGACTAAATATGGGAACATTGACAATAACAAAGCAACCAAATACTTCATATGCAACAGCAAGTATAGAAGGAACAACATTAACAGTAACACCAACACAAACAGCAGGAAATACAAGTTTAGTATTAACAGAAGCAAATGGAGGAAAGACAGCGACAATAAGTATAAATGTTTTAGCAACAAGCATAACAGCAGAACCATCAAGTATAACAGCAAATGTAAGTGATGGAAATCAGACAGTACAATTAGGAGGAACAAACCATGGAGCATTTACTATAGTAACACAGCCTAATTCATCAGTAGCAACAGCAAGTATAAGTGGAAGTACACTTACAATAACACCAAAAGGTGGGGGAGAAACAAGTGTAGTAGTAAAAGAGGCAAATGGAAACAAACAACTAACAATAAATATTACTATATCTGCAGAAATAACAGCAGGAGATGTACCAGCAACAGATTATGGAGCTATAGTAAATGGATATGAATGTACAAACAGTGCAGCAGTAAATTCATGGAAAATATTCTATGCAGATGAAGAGAATGTATATTTAATAGCAGATGATTATATACATTATAATTATTGTCCACCATCAAAAAATTACACTATTTCTATAAATAGTGATTATAAGTTATCAATGAATAATGTAATAAACGATTATGTAGGATCAGCAAGTATAACAGATGCAAGAATAAAAGCGCTAAATAACGATTATTTTACAAAAGGATATACAAGCAGTAATAATAATATGAAAGCAGTAGCATATATGTTAGATACAAATGTATGGAGTGTATATGCAGGAGATAAAGCAGACTATGCAGTAGGAGGTCCAAGCATAGAAATGCTAATGAAGTCATATAGTGAAAAACATGGAGTAGACTATAGAGCACAGGCAAGCAGTAGCACAGGATATCAAATAAGTACAGATGGAGGAAAAACATGGAATAATTACATGACAACAAGTTCAGAATATTTAGATTCAAGTGATTCAACTTATGTAATAAGCTCTACAGCTAAAGCTAATGCAATGTGGGTTGCCAGTCCGTCTGCCAATGATTCTTACTACTTGATGATTGTGTATTGTACCGGCTATGTGGACGGTGCGAGTTATAGCCGCAGCAATCTAGGGTTCCGTCCTCTAGTTTGTCTAAAATCTGATGTCCGCCTTGAAAAAAATGATGATGGAAGTTATACGATAGTAGAGCCTCCAAAAAACAATAATATAGAACCATCAGATTATGGAGCAGAAGTAAAAGGATATGAAAGCGAGTATAGTGATGCAGTAGGATGGAAAATCTTCTATGCAGATACAGAGAATACTTATTTAATAGCAGATGATTATATTAATAAATCTTATTGTCCAGATGGGGCAAAAGGAAGTACAATTAATGATAATGGAAATGGATATATGTTATCAATGAATAAAGTAATAAACGATTATGCAGGATCAGCAAGTATAACAGATGCAAGAATAAAAGCATTAAATAATGATTATTATACAAAAGGATATTCAAGTACGAACAATAATATGAAAGCAGTAGCATATATGTTAGATACAAATGCATGGAGTGTATATGCAGGAGATAAAGCAGACTATGCAGTAGGAGGTCCAAGCATAGAAATGCTAATGAAGTCATATAGTGAAAAACATGGAGTAGACTATAGAGTACAGGCAAGCAGTAGCACAGGATATCAAATAAGTAATAATGGAGGAACATCATGGGCAGATTATTATTCTAATATGTTAAGTAGAAGTGATAGAACATATGTAATAAATTCAACAAGTAACGCATCTGCATATTGGGTTGCCAGTCCGTCTGCCAATGACGCTAGCCGTTTGATGCATGTGAATTATTCCGGCCATGTGGACGCTAGCAGCTATGCCTATCCCTACTGGGGGTTCCGTCCGCTAGTTTGTCTAAAATCTGATGTCCGCCTTCAAAAGAATAGTGATGGAAGTTATACGATAAATTAGAAACTGATATCCGGACATAATTGATAGAGCACAACAAAATAGCTAGTTCTAGAGTCTAAATATCAGACCAAAACCGAGGAAAACTGAGCAAAACTTTCTGATTTTGCTCAGTTTTATGTAAAATTAGCATGGCGAAAAAGAGATAGCAAAAGCTCTCCTAAAAAATGTAAATTAAATATCATAGAGGACAAAATTGAACTTTAAAGTAAAATCGACAGTATTGTAGTAGCATCTGTTAAAAATGGTAAGTCCGAGGTTAAAAAATGAGTAAAGTCTAGAAATAGTATTATTAGAATGTTTTCTAGTATCACGAATTTTTAGATTATAAGTGTGTTTATTTCTAACGTAATCAACACCAATGATAGTAAGCCAAACAAGAGCAATACACATAACAGTAAAAAGAGAAATGAAATGTTCTATTTTCTGAGTATTAGTAGATTCTAGCCTAAAACCATTAGATTTTTGAGATTTAAAAATACACTCAATAGAACCGAAACGATAAGAGTAATTTCTAATAGCACGAGAAGTATCATCATTAGTAACTAAATACCAAACTTCATCAGTATTAGAATAATTAGAGACAACAATATTAGTTTTAAAAAATTTTCTAGTATAAAAAACATCTTTAAAGACTTTGGCAGTGTACTTTAAAGGTTTGATATCTCTAAGATGAGAAGTAACGAAAAAACCTTTAGAATTATAATAAGAAAAAGTAAAGAAAGATTTAGAACGAATGCAGTAAAAACAGCCAATAGATTCAATGTGAGAAAGGATTTCAATGTTAGGGAACCATCTATCAGCAAGAAAAATAATACGATAATCTTTATCAGAAAATAAAACAGCACAGAAAGAAATACCTTCTTTAATAAGGTCAAGCGAATAAGCATCAGAATTATGCTTACCTTTAAAACAGCGAAACCAGAGGGGAATACCGCTGTTTACCAATACGAAGAGAGAAAAGAAGAATAGTAAATTTATCTTTACAAAACATATGGTCAAAAGAGATATGAACTTTCTTATCAGAATGCTTGTAAGCGGTCAACGAGATACCGTATTGAATATCCTATACCTCCGTTATAAAATAAATAAAAAACGGAGGTACTCTATATGAAGGAATATTCAGAAGAAGAAAAAGAAAAATATGTAAGAGGATTTAAGAAATGTACGTTGACGTTATATGATTATGCAAGGGAAATGAATATAAGACCAGAAGAGTTAAAACAATGGTTAAAAGAAGATAATGGTTCAGCTTTATTTGGAAAGATAGAAATGTCAGATATAGTGAGAACACCAGTAAGTACATCTACAAGTAGAACGGCAATAAAATTTGAAAGCAAAAATATAAAAATAGAACTGAAAGAAAATTATGATAAAGTATTACTAATGAACTTGATGGAGGTACTTCTAAATGTTAAATGATTTATTAAGAAGTGTTTCAACAATATATATAGCATATGGAGCAACAGATTTTAGAAAACAAATACCAGCATTGTGCCAAATAGTAGAAAATGAATTCAAAATGGATCCTTATCAAAAAGTAGCATTTATATTTTGTAATAGAAGAAAAACAAGTATAAAAATACTATGTTATGATAGAAATGGATTTATATTAGCACAGAAGAAGTTATTAGATTTTAACCAAATGAAATTCAAATGGCCTAGAAATAAAGGTGAACTTAAAAGTATAAACAAAGAACAATTAAATTGGTTGTTATCAGGATTAGAAATATACCCAAAAAAGTATTTTAAAGATATAAAAATTAATAAAGAAAATATAGCAATATAAGAGTTAATAAAATGTGGAAATGAGGTCAAAAAATCACTCTAAAAGTGGACAAAAAAAGTTATAAAAAGTGCTTGAAACTATTGATATTTCAGGCACTTTGTAATATTATAATCGTGTAAACAAAATTAGAAAAAACAGGAGAAAAAGAGAGCTATGTTATACGATGAATTACTAAAAAAATATAATGAATCAATAATAGAAAACAGAAATTTAAAAGTAGAAAATGGTAACCTACAAGTAGAAAATGATAACCTAAAAATAGAAAACAATAATCTAAAAAGAATAGTATTTGGTTCAAAAAGTGAAAAGTTACCAAAGCAAAATGAACAAGTAGAAGAACAATGCTCTCTATTTGATAATCCAGAAGAAGTAGAAAAAGATTTAGAAGAACAAATAGATAAAAATATAGAAGAAATAACAGTATATAGAAAGAAGAAAAATAAAACAAGGAAAGCAGGGATAAAAAGATCAGTATTAAAAGATATAATAATAAAGAGAAAAGAATTTATAATAGAAGAAGGAACAAAATGTCCAATATGCAATGAAAATCTAAAAAACGTAGGTAAAAAAGTGGTACGTCAAGAAATAGAATTTGAGCCAGCAAAATTAAATATAAAAGAATATATAAAATATGTATATAAATGTGAAGATTGTGCAAAAAAAGAAAATTCAGAAGGTAAAAATACATTTGTAGAAACAGAAGTACCAAAAGCAGTATTACCACATTCATTTATATCACCATCACTTGCAACAGAAGTAATATATCAGAAATATTATCTAGGAGTACCATTATATAAACAAGAAAAGATGTGAGATGATAGAGGATTAGTATTACCAAGAAATATGATGGCTAATTGGAATATAAAAATATCAGAATACTACTTTAATTACATATATAACTTGATGAATAAAAAGATAAAAGAAGAAAGCTCTTTATTACATTGTGACGAAACAACAATACAGTGTAATAAAGAAGAAGGTCGAAAAGCATCAAGTAATTCATATATGTGGGTATTGTGTTCGGGAAAGCTAGAGAAACACAAAGGAATAATATTCCAATACGATAAAAGTAGAAGTGCACAAACGGCTCAAGCATTTCTAAAAAGATATAAAGGAATATTAGTAACAGACGGCTACGCAGCTTATAATGGCATAGAAGGTATAACACACGCAGAATGTTGGGCACATGTGAGAAGATACTTTTATGAGAGTATACTATTAGATAGTAACAATAAAATAGACACAACATGTGATGGATACATAGGAGTAAAATATTGTGACAGGCTATTTAAAATTGAAGAAGAAATAGCTAATTTAAGCGTGGAAGAGAAAAAAGAAGAAAGAAATAAAAAGTCAAAACCTATTTTAGAGGAATTTTATAAATGGGTTAATTCAACATTGAAAGAAAAAGTAATATTAAATAACAAATTAAAAAAAGCATTGCTATATGCTTTAAATCAAAAGAAAGAGTTAAGTGAATTTTTAAATGATGGAAGAATACCATTAACAAATAGTTTAGCAGAAAGATCAATAAGGCCATTTGCAGTACATAGAAAGAATTGGTTATTTGCAGATAGTGTAGATGGAGAAAAAGCAAATGCAACAATGTACTCAATAATAGAAGTAGCTAAAATTAATAGATTAAATATATGGAAATATATAAAATATTTATTAGACGAATTACCACAACTAGAAAATATTAATGATGAGAAAGTACTAGAGAAATACCTTCCATGGTCAGAAGAACTACCAGCAGAAATACAAAATTACGAAGAAGAATATAAAGAATTAAAAGTAGATTAAAAAGGATCTCGTATATCCAAGTTATTTGATTTGCAAGACCTTTTTTATTCTACCATAAACTTGAATGTCTACTACACAAAATAAAACCGCACAGACCTTTAAATGGTTGTGAGGGTTTAACATTAATATGGATTAACTATTCAGTTTATCTTTCTACGTCTCTACATTGATTGCTTACTTCTTTAATGTATTTGATGGCATTTCTGTAATATTTGACATTTATATCTTTTAAAACAATGATGAAGCATTATATTTTTAATTCTTCTGATTTATATTCTTTTTTTTTGCATATTTATAAATATTTTTTTGTTTTTTATATTTTAATTCCTTTACTTTTTATTCATTCTATAATAGGATATTCAATACGTGTTTATATCAACCACTTAATGGATAAATAATAGAAAACAAAAAATTAAAAGTAGAAAATAATTGTGTAAGGTTTTTAAAAAAGTAAGATAAAATTATTAAAGCATAGAAAAAAGAGTGAAAATAGAAAAATACGAGCAGCTTTACTTTAAAATAAAATTTGTCTTATAAATAATAAATGATAAAATGAATAAAAAGAAGAAAAAAATTTATACTAAAGATGAGGTGGAATAAATGGAAATAGAGAAAGAAATAGAAAAAGAATTAGAAATATTGATGCTACTAATAAAAGAAGGAAAAGATAAGGAAGTAAGAAAGCAAAGAAAAATAGTAGATAAATTGTTAAACAAATATTTGAAAAATCTCTGAAACATATTACTACAAGGTACAGAAATAGTTCGTTTATACTGCATTAATTTTTTGATAATATAAATAAAAAAGAAATGTTAGGTATAAGTCAACTACCCATTACCAAAAAGTAATGAGCTTAAAACTGTAAATTAGTGCAAGAGATTAAGTTCTATTTGGTAAATAGGTTGCTCTAAAGTAGCCTTACATTATAGATGGGTTTTGTAACATAGATATACTATGTAAAAACCTTATATCTTAACATGTGTTTGTTAGTAAAAATTTTAAAAAACATTTGAAGGAGGAATGGCACTCCTCCCACCAATTAGAAAGTAGTGGGTCCCCGTGCCTAGTAATATTTATGAAAAGAGAAAGTAATATAAAAATAGGAAGGGTAATACAAGAAATAAGAAAAAGTAATGGAGATACACAAGAAAAACTTGCAGAGAAAATAGAAGCATCTGTAAGACATATAAGTGATATAGAACAAGATAGAGTAAAGCCGTCTTATGAAATATTAGTCCGAATTTGTAATTTGTATGGAATAGGAATGAATCAAATTTTTAGTGAATATTTAAAAGTAACAGAAAATAAAACATTAGAATATAAATTAGCAGGATATGATAAATTAAGTAAAAAAGATAGAGAAACAATAGAAAATTTAATAATGTTTTTTAATAAGAAATAAGTTCTTAATTTGCTTATTTCTTTTTTTGTAGCATAAGAACATTAACAATTTGTTCTAAAATATTAATATTAATGTTAATCAAAAGTAGAAATTAATTCTCTAGAAATTAACAAAAAAAGATGTTATAATAGTAAGTGTTAATAAATTGTTTTTGAGGTAATTATATGTTTAATATAGAAGAAGAATTAAAGAAGCTACCAGGAAAACCTGGTGTGTATGTAATGAGAGATAAAGATGATAATATAATATATGTAGGAAAAGCCGTATCATTAAAAAATAGAGTAAGACAATATTTTAGAAAAACAAACAAAACAGAAAGAATAAAAAAGATGGTAAGTTTAATTGACCATTTTGAATACATTGTAGTAGATAATGAAGCAGAAGCATTAATATTAGAGTGTAATTTAATAAAGAAAAATAGACCTAAATTTAATGTCTTACTTAAAGATGATAAAACATATCCTTATATTAAAATTGATATGAAAAGCGAATTCCCAGGAGTTTTTATAACAAGAAGGGTAATTAATGATGGTTCTAAATATTTTGGCCCATATGCTAATCCTGGTAGTAGCAGAGAGATGATAGACTTTATTAAAGGAAAATATAAAATACGTCAATGTAGAGTACTAAAAGAAAGAACAAGGCCATGTTTAAATTACCATATAGGAAGATGCTTAGCTCCTTGTATGGGTTATGTAACAAAAGAAGAATATGGAAAACAGGTAAAAGAAATAATAGACCTTCTAGATGGAAAAATAGATAAGATAATAAAAGAATTAAAAGAAGAAATGAAAGAAGCATCTGATAAACTTGATTATGAAAAAGCAGCAATGATAAGAGATAGAATAACAGCGATTGAGAGAGTTTCAGAAAAACAAAAGGTATCTAACATATCTGAAAATAGTATAGATGTAATAGGGATTGCAAAATCAGAACTTCAAGTATGTATAGAAATATTCTTTGTTAGAGGAAGTAAAATGATAGGAAGAGAACATTACTTTTATCAAGACTTAAAAGATATGGATGATAAAGAAATCTTGTCAGGATTCATAAAACAATACTACCTAGATAATCCAAACATACCAAGTAAAATAATGATAAGAGAAGAAATAGAAGATAAAACTGCAATCGAAGAGTGGTTATCCACAGAATTAGGAAAAAAAGTGGAAATAAAAACTCCCAAAAAAGGAGAAAAGCTTCGTTTTGTAGAGATGGCAGAAAATAATGCAAAAGTAACACTAGAAAATAAAGAAAAGGATAAAAGTGAAATCTTATTAGAGTTAAAAGAAGTTTTGAAAATGGATAAATTACCACGAAAGATAGAGACATATGATATATCAAATATATCTGGTGAATATATGGTAGCTGGTATGTGTGTAATGATGGATGGTGTTATTAAGAAAAATCTGTCTAGAAGATTTAGAATAAAAACTGTATATGGACAAGATGACCCTAGATGTATGGAAGAAGTAATTACAAGAAGATTAAAGCATTCAATAGAAAATCCAAAAGGTGGGTTTGGAGAACTTCCAGATGTTATATTTGCAGATGGGGGAATAACTCAAATAAGAGCAGTAAAAAGAGCAATTGCAAAATATAATTTAGATATCCCAGTATTTGGTATGGTAAAAAATGATAAACACCAAACAAGAGCATTAATGGATGAAAATAGGAATGAACTTGAAATATCACAAAATCTTATGAACTTAATAACAAAATTCCAAGATACAGTACATGATACAGCAATTACTTATCATAGAAAATTACGTGATAAAGCAATGACAAAGTCAGAGTTAGATGATATAGAAGGTATAGGAGAAGCAAAGAAAAAAACATTATTGAAACATTTTGGAAGTATAAAGAAAATGAAAGAAGCAACTATAGAAGAATTAACTTCTGTTAAAGGTATAACTGAAAAATTAGCTAAAAAAATAAAAGAATTATAGAAAAACAAAGGCATAGCAAGTTGCTATGCCTTCTTCGGGCTTATTCTCTATTCATAATCCATTTGGTCTGAGTGCTTCCTAGATTCAGCAAAGAGTTTAATGCGTTTATAAATAAAAGGTGCAAAAACTCCGCCGACCAAGATGCCCAGAATGAACCAGAACAGATAGGGAAGTGGGAAGTTTAAAAAGGCTTCCGTAATGCCATCAATATTTAAAATGATAGCATAGCCCGAAATAATCAAAAAACCAAAAACAATACAAATTAGTAACGTTGCAATAACTTTTTTCATAGCATCCTCCTTGTTACATTTATGGTACGTTTGGTTTTTTTGAAGGAGAATAACTCCTTCAGATATCTTAATTATAGCATAAAAAGTCTAAAAAATCAATGTGAACAAAAATTAGAGAAAAGCAAAGAGAATTAATCAAAAATTAACAAAATATGAATAAATAAAAAACTCGTGAATATACATATATAAAGTATATAAAAATACATGATTAAGGGGGAGACTATGGAAAACGTTAAAGAAAAATGGTATGAAGTGGTGTATAACACAAGATTGGACAAGTTGGAGTTAAAAAAACCAAAATTAAGAGGAAGGCTTATTAGAAAAATAAAAAAACATAAATTTATAGCGACAGTTGTGTTTACTGCTATATTATTTTCTACCTTAAATGTAACAATGATATTTAGCTTTTTAAAAATTTTGCAAAATGTATAAAAATATGGTAAAATATTACTATTCTAATGTAGGAGGAGTAGTAAAAGAATGAAACTTGCAAATGAATGGAAAGAATACAAAATATTAGATATGGCAGATGGTCAAAAACTAGAAAGATGGGGAGATGTTATTTTATCTAGGCCAGATCCACAAATAATATGGAAAGATAAAAGTTTTCCAAAAAAGTGGAACGAAATAAATGCTACATATCATAGAAGTAAAACAGGTGGAGGTTCATGGGAGTTTAATAAGAAAATGCCAAAAGTATGGCAAATACATTATAAGGATTTAACATTTAATATAAAACCTATGGGATTTAAACATACAGGACTATTCCCTGAACAAGCAGTAAATTGGGACTGGATGATTAATAAAATAAAAGAAGAAAAACAAAGAACAAAAAGAGAAATAAAAGTACTAAATTTATTTGCATATACAGGAGGAGCAACAGTTGCCTGTTTATCAGCGGGAGCATCTGTTTGTCATGTAGATAGTTCAAAAGGTATGACAACATGGGCAAAAGAAAATGTAGTATCATCAGGCTTAGAAAATAAGCCAGTTAGATATATAGTAGATGATGTTGTAAAATTTGTAAATAGAGAAATAAGACGTGGAAACAAATATGATGCTATAATTATGGATCCACCATCATATGGAAGAGGAACAAAAGGAGAAGTATGGCAATTTGAAGATAATATATATGACTTAGTAGAATTATGTACAAAAGTATTATCAAATGATCCATTATTCTTTTTAATAAATTCATATACAACAGGAATATCAAGCACAGTCTTACAAAATATAATAAATCTTACAGTTGGAAAAATATATAAAGGAAAACAGGAATGTGGAGAAATAGGAATTCCAATGGAAAATTCAAAACTTATATTACCTTGTGGAATTTACGCTAGGTGGGAGAAATAATAATATGAGACTAAAAGTAATTTATGAAGATAATCATATAATTGTAGTAGAAAAAATACCAAATGTGCCTACACAAGAAGACGAAACAGGCGATACCAGTATGATGAATTTAATTAAGGATTATATAAAAGAAAAATACAATAAACCAGGAAATGTTTATTTAGGATTAGTACATAGACTAGATAGGCCTGTAGGTGGAGTAATGGTTTTTGCAAAAACTTCAAAAGCAGCATCGAGATTAAGCAATGAGGTAAGAGAAAAAGTATTTAAAAAAGAATATTTAGCAATAGTTGATGGAAAATTAGAAAAAGAAAAGGGAACTTTAGA
>CALXCH010000032.1 GCA_944386735.1 uncultured Clostridia bacterium | reverse complement strand
AATGGAGTTAATTTGAATCTATTTAATGGCATTGAAAGAGATTATAATTTTAGAAGAAAATATGCAATGGATAATGAGAAAATTATTCTATTTATGGGAAGACTTGTTTACGAAAAAGGTGTTCAACATTTGATAGCAGCTATGCCTAAGATATTAAATGGTTACCATGATGCAAAACTTGTTATATGTGGTAGAGGCGGAATGGAACAAGAATTGAGGCAAGAAGTAAATAATTTAGGTTTAGGAAATAAAGTATATTTTGCAGGATATATGAATGGTAAAAATGTACAAAGAATGTATAAAGCAGCAGATATAGCAGTATTTCCAAGTACATATGAACCATTTGGAATTGTAGCTCTAGAAGCAATGCTTTCAGAAAGACCTATTGTAGTATCAGATATAGGTGGTCTTAATGAAATAGTAGAACATAAAGTAAATGGAATGAAAACATATTGTGGAAATCCAAATTCAATTGCAGATTCAATATTAGAATTATTATTTGATCATAAATTATGTGCAGATATTACAAGAAGAGCAAAAAATAAAGTTAGAAATGATTATAATTGGAGTAAAATAGCTCAAGATACACATTTTGCATATCAAAAAGCAATTTGTCAATCAATGGCTGAAAAACAAAAAAGAGAGCTTGAACAAGAAAGAGCTAGAAAAACTAAAAAAGCTAAAAATACAGAAAATGAAATTACTAACTTACTTAGTTTCAAAAAACGTCAAGCATATGCTTAAACTAGAAAAAATACAAGAGAGTTTAGGCTCTCTTGTAGCTTTATACAAAAGAAATAATCCAAAATTTGAAAAAAGCTGAAAAAATTTACAAAAAACTATTGACAATTATAAAAAAAATTAGTATAATAAATTTCGTCGGAAGAACATGGTCGCTTAGCTCAGCTGGGAGAGCATCTGCCTTACAAGCAGGGGGTCACAGGTTCGAGCCCTGTAGCGACCACCATGTTTTACGGCCTGGTAGTTCAGTTGGTTAGAACGCTAGCCTGTCACGCTAGAGGTCGACGGTTCGAGCCCGTTCCAGGTCGCCATTTTTTTTATATGGCTTGATAGCTCAGTCGGTAGAGCAAGGGACTGAAAATCCCTGTGTCAGTGGTTCGATTCCACTTCAAGCCACCATATTTTAGTAGCTTACGAACTTTAAAAATTTCGTAAGTTTATTTTTTTGAAAATTAATAAGAGGAGTAAAATTTTTAGAAATAATTCTAGTGAAAAAATAATTAAAATATAAAAGGGGAAACATTATTAAATGCTTCCCCTTTAAAAGTAAACCTCAAAATTTTGCTATTTTCTTGATAACTAGCATAGACGTTTATAAGTTTTAGCAAGATTATAAAGTCTATTAGCTAATTCATTTGAAAAGCAATTGGAAGTAGCACGCCATTCCCAGTTGCTTCCAACAGTTGAAGGTGTGTTAATACGACCTTCTTTTCCAAGAGATAGCACATCAGTCATCATCACCATAACAATATTTGCGGGTGATGCATAAGCTGTGCGAATTGCAGAAAAAGATATAGTTTCTTTAGGATTAGAATAAATATAATCTAAAGCAAACTTTCTATCTTCTTCTGAAAGTTCACTAATAGCTTGAGCTATAGTTTCACTATCATGAGTAGAAGTATAGCCAATACTATTTGTTTTCCAGTTGTGAGGCATGTGTTCATTATTTTCATTAGCTCTAAAGCTATAAACCATTACACGCATCCCTGGAAAACCGGTTTGAGCAAGTAAATCTCGAACAGAATCATCAATAATGCCTAAATCTTCAGCGATAAATGGAATATCTCCTAGCTTTGAACGTAAGGTATTAAAGAAATCCATTCTTGGTCCAGGAACCCAAATACCATTTTTGGCAGTTACTTCACCTGCAGGTATCTGGAAGTAATCCTGAAATGCACGGAAGTGATCAATCCGAATGATATCTGAAACTTCCAGAGTATGACGAATTCGCCAAATCCACCAAGAATAATCATCTTTTTTAAGTACGTCCCAGTTATATACAGGGTTTCCCCAAACTTGCCCATTTTCTGAAAAACAATCTGGTGGAACGCCAGCAATCCATGTTGGCTTTAAATTAGCATCAACTTTGAAGAACTTAGGATTGCACCATACATCACAGCTATCAGGGGAAGGATACATAGGAATATCACCAATAATTAGGATATTCTTTTTGTTTGCATAATTTTTTAAATCCTTCCATTGCTTAAAGAACAAGTACTGAATAAAGATATAGAAATTAATATCTTCATTAAGAAGTGTTCTGTAATATGAAAGTGCTTTTTCTTCTCTGTGGATAATAGAGGAATCATCCCACTCCCAGACAGGTTTTTGATTGAAATAATTCTTTAATGCCATAAACATAGCATAATCCAAAACCCAGTCAGAGTTTTGATAACAAAAAGCTTCAATATCATTTTTTAGATATGATGAATTCCTGTAGGCAATCTTAAGAACATTTAACCTTGTCTTTTCTATGAATTGATAATCGACTTTAGAAATATCCTTAGAATTAAGAGTAATTAAATCATTTTCTGATAACAATCCCATTTTTACAAGTAAATCTAAATCGATGAAATACGGGTTTCCTGCAACAGTAGAAAAACATTGATATGGACTATTACCGAAACCTGTATGACCTAAAGGCAAAATTTGCCAATATTTTTGACCAGCCCTTTCCAAAAAATCAACGAATTTGTATGCTTCTTTGCCAAAAGTTCCAATACCATATTTAGATGGTATTGAAAAAATAGGTATAACTATACCACAAGACCGACGAAACTTACTCATTTTGAGCCTCCTTTTTTGTATTACAATAGTACACCTACATAATAACACTAAAATTTTATGAAGTCAAAAAAAATTCCCTAATTTTCAGTTGAAAATTAGGGTTGTTAGTCAAGAACGAAAACTATATAGAACGCCACATAGAGCAGTCATTTTCTTTACACCATTCTTGAAGGGATTTTGTAATTTTATCTACAAAATCATCAAAAGAAGAAAAGTTTTGAATATCTGCAAAAGAAAAGACTTTATAAATCTTACCATTACAAATATTTAGAAAATCTTCTAATTTATATTGTCGTACACTATCAGTGTCAAAACACCAACCATTATTAACATATAATGTATGTATAAAATAATAGTTGTGAGTTTCTTTAGGATAGACACTTTTTAATGCAACAAAATAAATTTGTCCTTTTTTTAGAGTTATAAGAATGTTATAAGAAAAATATACGCAAAAACCTTTACAATAGTGTTTCTTAATATCTTTATAAAGACTAGGAGAATTTCTCTTTAAAAGCACAAAATCATCATTAGAAATTGCTTGTCCTTTCTTAGTATATAAATTCCAATATAATTGGAAAAAAAGTTTATAGAACAGTTTGTTTAAATAAATATTAAGGTTATGATGAAAAATTAAACAAACTAAAATTAAACTTATACAAAGTACAAATGAGAAAATACCTCCTAATATTAGGCTTTTTATAGTTTTTAAAGACAAAATAAAAACACAAAAAGGTATAAGTAAAAGTAATATTTCACTAAAGAAAAGAATTATATAAGTTAAGAAACTAGTAAATTCTTCTCCGGAATAAAGCTTTAAACTTATATTTTGTTGCTCTGGTGGTTCATCTTTATAAATAGTTTTCCGCAAAATATAATTAAACATTTTGCAAACCTTTCTAGTAATATAGTCTTGACTATCCGAAAAAGAATTATAACATATAATATATTAAAAATCAAGAACAAAATACTTGATATGTTATGTAAAACAATGTATAATATAAAAGCATAGTGAAGACTATTAGTAAAAGTCCTTTAACTTTTGTAGATAAATATCGACAATAAAAGGAGAGGATTGCTATGAAGAGAAGAGTTTGTTGTTCGTTGTTATGTACTTTAGTGGTATATCTGATGATGAGCTTTTTGATTTTTATAAGTTCACCTCATTCAGATATATTAGCTCCTATCATTTTATATATAGCATTGATTACTTTTATAGTATCATTTATATCATACGGAATAGGAGAAAGGGGCAATAACAAACAAGATTAATCTTCACTAAATGGGGAATTCGAACGAATTCCCCATGTAACATCTATAGAAGGAGATAAAAGTCGATATATTAAATATAAATATTAAAGATTATATTCCAGATGTAATAGAAGTATATACAAAAATATTTGGAGAAGAATATAGAAAGTTAATAGAAGAAAGAATTAATAGTGGAGAAATTATAACATATTTTACAGAAGATTCAGTAAGAGAATATAGACATTTTTTAGAAAATTGTAAAGTTCAAGAATTATCAATAAAATTTCTAAAAGAAATAGGCATAGATGTAAGCGGTTTAGAAGGAAAAAGTTATGCAGAAGAACTACCAGCAAGATTTAAAGAATTAATTGTAAAATATATAGGTGGTTATAATGCATTTTATTATAACCCAGAGGAAAATTTTCTTGGTATTATGTCATTTGATAAAGATGTAAAGGAAAAATCAGGAAGGAACGAAAATCAGATAGTTGAGGAACAAATGAACTTCTTAAACTTTTTCCTAGGTGAAGAAAGATTTTTTTACAAAGAAGATTTAGAAGAATTTTATAAAACTGATGAATTTAGAGGAATTAATAGTAAAATACAAAATTATATAGGAAAATATAAAAAATTAGTAGAAGAATATGAAAATTATAAAACTACATTGGAAAAAGAAGTAGAGTTTGGTGAAAATGAAGAAAAGAAGGAATTTGATGCTATATTACCTATATTAGAGAGCGTAAGAAAAGACAAGGAAAATGAGAATGATAAAGAAATATTAGATGCAATATTTAAAGAAAAAAAATTAATGGTAGTTATTAAAGGAGTAAATAAACCAATATTATTTTACACAATTGATGGAAGTGGAATGCTAGATTATAGTATGCTACATGAATATTGTCATTTAATAGAAATAACTGTGAAGGATGGAAAGTGCCAAGGTTCTGCATTTGATAATGATGAAGAAAAAAATCCATATAGAGAAGAAAAAAGAAAATATGAAAGATTAAATGAAAATATAACAGATATATTTGCTATTGAAGGAACAAGAATTTTACATAGGAAAGGAATATATATGCTAGAGCCTAAGGAATTAACTAGGAATAATATATGGAATATAAATACTAATGATATAACTAAAAAAATGCTAATTCCTTTTTTAAGAAATTATAAAAAAGAAATAATAAGAGCAAGAATGACAGGTGATATGGAAAGGTTATTTGATATAATAGGTAAGGATAATTTTCAAGAATTAAATGATTGTATAAATAGAGTTGATTATTTAGCAATGAAAGGTCTTGAAAAAAGTTTAAGGAATAAAAAATGTGATGAATTAGTAGAAGAATATAATGGTCAATTAGAAAGATTAGATAAAATTTATTCTAATATGAAAGAATATTCTTTGGAAGATGAAATAAGATAAAGCTCCTTTAAATCGTTTACTAAACGAAATAAAAGAGCTTTTTTGGATTTAGTAGATGTAGGCTTTAAGAGAAGTAATGTTTAGTTCAAGTTTCTCCTTAAGAGCGTAATCATCTTTTACACTAATCCAAAGCTTCTTTTCAGGAGAACCAATATAAATTATATCATGAGTTTCTCGGTTGAAAAGAAGGATTGTTGTACTACCGTTTTTGATACCAATTTTTTTGAAGGTATCCTTAATCTCTTTTTTCCTCTTTTTAGCTTCTTTCTTATCTTCAGGAAGTTCAACAAGAAGATTTGAAAAACGAGTAGATGATGCATCGGAAAATATGATATTCCACACCCAAAACTTATAGCGTTTGAATCTACTCATCTTTTGTTCAAGATCAATTTTTGCGGTAGCAATACCTATTTTCATTTTTCCTCCTTAAAATAGGCATATAAACAAATAGCTACAAAGCTATAGAGTTAATTATAGCACAAAAAACAAGAATTAGCAAATACTAATCCTTGTCCATTTTCATATTATTGCCATAACGTTTAACTTTTTGAGTAGTAGTTTTTTCAAACTCTTTATCACGAATAACAAAATTTTTAATATGTTTGTAATTAGGAAGTTTCTTATTAACACTTGAAACTACATCTGAAATTAATTTTCTAATTTCTTCTTTAGTAGGAACACTTCCTTTTAAGTATTCTTTTATTGCTTCTATATTTGGATAAATTTGAGCATTTACATATGTTTCGTCATCATCTTCTTTTTGTATTCCTAAAACTAAAGATTCTGAAATAAGAGGGTTATCATTTAAATAATATTCAACTTCTTCAGGATAAATATTTTTACCATTTTTAGTAACTATAACAGATTTACATCTACCTGTAATATATAAATAACCATCTTTATCGATTCTTCCTAAATCACCAGTATGAAACCATCCATCAACAATTGTTTCTTTAGTTTTTTTCTCATCTTCATAGTAACCTAGCATAACATTTGGACCTTTTACAATAATTTCTCCAATACCTTCATCATTGGGGTTATCTATTTTATATTCTACATTAGGAATAGGAAGACCTGCTGAATCATCTTTTTGGAAGAAATCAGTATTACCAGCAACTAGAGGTGAACATTCTGTTAAACCATATCCTTGAAGTGTGTTTAGACCTAAAGCTCTAAAATCAGAAACAACAGTTGGGTTAGCAGCTGCAGCTCCAACAATAAATACACGTAATCTTCCACCTAAGGTATTTTTTACTTTTGTTTTAACAATTTTCTTTAAGTAAAATGGTAAATTATTATATGGATTTTCTTCGCCTTCTTTTATATATTTTTTAGGTAAAGATTTGTTCATATTTTTAACAATATTTTTATGCATTTTTTCTAATAGTAGGGGAACACATAATATAACAGAAGGATGGAATTCTTGCATATTACTTACAATATAACGTAAACCTTCACAATGGCAAATAGAGGCTCCGCTATATATTGGTAGTAAAAATCCTAAAGTACATTCATAAGTATGATGTAGAGGTAAAACAGAAAAGAATAAATCACTTCTTTTTACCTTTACAATTCCATATGTTGAAAGTAAATTAGAGCATATATTTCTTTGTGACAAACAAACACCTTTTGCTGTTCCTGTTGTTCCAGATGTAAATAAAAGTATACGCATTTCATCTGGGTCGACTTTAATATTATCAAAATCAGTAAATCCTGCTTGATATAGTTTTTTACCTTCTTCTAAAAAACTATCAAACTTTTCTTCAAAAGAGATAAAAAATGTATCAGGATTTTCTACTTTAGAGATATTTTCTAAAACTGTATCTAAATTTTTCTTATCTCCTAAAATACATACTGTCTGAGATACATTCATAAAGTTAATAACATCATCTGAATGCAATTCTTTATCAATAGGAACAACTATGCCCACTATTGTTGCAGCCATATATGATACACACCATTTATAAGAATTCTTTCCAATAACAGCAATTCTTTTATTTAAAAAACCTTTTTTAATTAAATTTGTTCCAAGATATATAACATCATTTTTGAATTCTTCATAAGTAATAGATTTTATATTACCATTTTCATCTTTTAATTTAAAAGCAGTTCTACTACGATAGATGCTACCAGAACGATATAACATATCTTTAAAATTTGTTACTTCTTCTGTCTTGTGGTATTTTTTCTTTAATTTTTCTGCTACTGTTAATTCTTCTTTCATAATTTGCCTCCTATAAAATTAAATGTTATTTGTAACGATAAAATATAAAATTAGTATCTTTTTTTAGTGTAACACTTCCATTATAAATAGATTCAGTATCACTTTCTAACGGTATATCCATATATACAGAACATTTAAATTGTTGATCTAAATTATTTGTAATATAGATATCAAAAGAAAGACTAGAGCTTATAGAATTTAATAATACATCACATTTTTTTAGTAAAGTGCCATCATATGTTATTGGTGAATTTGTATCTGTTATAGTATAATCTGTTTTTATATTGTTATTTACATAGCTTAAAACTATTGGGTTTGCTAAGTTATTATAAAGTGTAGGAGTATCTAAATCTGCTTCGTCATCTGAAGTTACGGTAAAATCTAGCCTATTAGTTATTAGATTAGAATCTACTAGATTACTTTTTGCAAAGTTATTGATATTTTTATAATATAAGCTTGGCTCACCTAAAGTAGGTGTTTTTGTAAATTTAATATTATCTATATAAAGACATTTTAAAGTATTTTCTAAATTTTTTTCTTTATTAGGACTTGTAATAAATAATGCCATATCAGTATATTGATACAAGTTTTCTATTGTAAAGTTGCTACTAGATGCTGATTTATTTTTTGCATCACAACTACTAAAGAATGTTATATTTTTAATTTCAAAAACAGTTTCTTCATTTTTATTAGAAAAATCAAGAGCTGTATTTTCAAAATTTCTTTTTAATACATATTTATAAAATAATAAGTAGCAAAGTACAAAAACAATTACAAATAATATGATAGTAATTAATGTAAGTACTGTTTCTTTTCCAGTTAAGTTCTTGAAATCTATTTTTTTATTTAAATTTGTTTTTCTTTCCTTTTTCTTATCCATAATTCCTCCTTTGTAAACACTTATATAATATTATAAATATGAGAGAAAATCAAGTATTTTTATTTATAATATCTAGTTTTAAAAACTATTTGACAAAATACCCGATACTATTATTATTTTATTAAGCAATAATTAAAATTATTACAAAAAAATAAAAAAGTAAAGGAAAAAAATAAAAATACAATAAAATAAATTGTGAAAATATTACCAAGACTAAAAAGTATTTACAAAATAAACGAAAGAATACGAAATGAAAAGAATAAAGAAATAGTATATACAGTAATGGAATTAGACTTAGAAAAAATTGGAACTAAAATAACAAACAAAATTATCGAAAAAATAATAGAAAAAGTAAGTAGTAATATGTTAGTAGTAGAGCAAATGGTGTTAGAAGAAAATCAAATGTTAAGAAATAGAGGAAAGCGTATTGATTTAAAAGAGAAAAAATATTATGTGCATAAATATGCTAAAAATGGTGTATTCAATAGAAATAGTAAGTAAGTTAGTGAATCATTTTTTAATAAGATAGAAAAACTGAAAAAGAATATCAAATAATATAAATGATGATATCTAAAATGATATTGAAGAGATAAAGAAACACAAAGTATTTTTTTGTGTTTCTTTTTTGTTACAGAAATATTAAATCTTTATTACAATTTAGTTTCTAATAGGGTTTTAGGAGTTTTTTGATTGACAAAAAGTAAGTAAAAATGTAGAATTATAATAGGTGATAGTATGAAATCAAAAGATAAAGTGAAAAAGCATGGAATATCTATTAAGAATATAATCATATTTTTTACTACTGTAATAGTACTACTGTGTATTATTGGTTGCTATAATTATTATTTGGCAAAAAATGAGGTATTAGCAAAAGAAACAGAAGTTGATGTTGAGCCTGTAGATAATAATATTGTAATTAGTAATGCAAAAGCAATAAACTTAGATGAAGTAATAAGTGCAAACACTTTGGAGAGTTCAACTGAGGAAGAATATGTAACAGAAGAAACAGATTTAGAATACATAACAAAATATAATGATAATCCCAACCTTCCAAAAGGAGTAATACAAGTAATACAGGAAGGAAGAGAAGGAAAGCAAGAAGTAACAACTAAAAAAACTTATGAAAATGGACAGGTAGTATCAGAAGAACAAGTAAGTAGTAAAGTAACAAAGGCTTCTGTTGATAAAATAGTAGAAGTAGGTTCTGGAAATAGGAAGAGTACATATAAAGTAAAGGCAGGAGATGTTGTTTATACTACTTCAGATAGAGCAGAAATAAGAGTAGAGCCAAATGAAGAAGCTGAGAAAATTGCAACACTGGGAAAAGGGGCAGAGCTAACAGTATTATCAGTAAATGGAGAATGGTATCAAGTAAGTGGAGAAGCTCGAGGATATGTAAAAGCAGAAAATACTACATATATAGATTCAAGTGAAAGTTATGAAGAAGAAAATTCAGGGGGAAGCACAGGAAAAACATCTTCAGGAGGAAGTATTACAAAACCAAGCTTTGGAATGGCATTAAATAAACCAAGTGGACTTAGTTTAGAGCAATTTAAGAAAGTATTAACAGATAGTAAAGATACAAATAAAGTTATGCAGAATAATGCAGAATATTTCTATTATATAGAAGAACAATATAATATTAATGGAGTGTTTGTTGCAGCAGTAGCAATACATGAAAGTAATTGGGGAACATCAAGAATAGCACAAAATAAACACAATTTATTTGGTTATGGTGCACATGATTCAAATCCATATGGTGGAGCTTACGAGTTTTCAGATTATTCTGAAAGTATAGATTTAATTGCAAGGGTATTTGTCAAACATTATTTAAATCCAAAAGGAACATCTATTTATGACGGAGAAAAAGCAACTGGAAAATATTATAATGGTTCAACATTAACTGGAGTAAATACTAAGTATGCAACAGATAAAAACTGGGCAAATGCAGTATATAATAAAATGGAATATTTATACAATAAATTGTAAAAAATTCCTTGATATTTTTTATAATTTATTGTATTATATAAAGGTATAAGGCTTAAAGAGAGAAAAAATGCTAAAAGACTTTAGAAAGGGGCTTAAATAAATATGAAAAAAGCACTAATAATAATTTCCATATTTGTAATAATAATCGGAATGTTTTTGGTAGTAACAAAAACGTATGCAGCAGAAGAAGCAATAGATGAAGAGACAGAAAGCAAAATAGTTGAAATAAAAGATAATGCTGCAAGGTCATTACAAGATTACCAAGAAAAATATGACTCTGATATATATGGATTAGTAGCATACATATTGAATTTAGTAAGAATCTATAGTATACCTTTATGTTTCTTAGGAATTGCTATAGGAGCTATACACCAATATGTGATAGGTATAAGAAAGCTAGATACATTAGAAAAAGGTATGGCTTTAATAGTCACATTTGTAACAATATTAATTATATGCCAAATCTTACCACTAGCATTTGCGGTGTTTGTAAAATTTGGAAGGGGGTAACAAATGAAAGTCTTATTTGCTGTAAGTAGTGAAGAAATCTCAGAATCAATTGTAAAAAGATATCAAAAAGAATATAAACAAATAATTTCTTATAAAAATGTTTATTACTTTAATGCAATTTTAAAAGAATTACAAAAGGATAAATCTTATGACAGAATAGTTATAAGTGAAGAATTAGAAGCTTTTACACATACACAATATGATCAAATAGATAAGTTTATTTTTGAAAAATTAGATGGAATTAGTGACGAAGCATCAGACTTAAGAGGAAATGATATTCCTATTATTCTAATTTGTTCAGATAGACGAGTAAAGGGCGAAGATATGCTTGTAAAATTATTTGGTATAGGGATATATAATGCTGTACTAGGAACAGATAGAAGTGTAGAAGAGGTATGTAAATTAATAAATAGACCACGTTCTAAAAAAGATGCTAAAATTTATTATCAAATAGATTCAGAAAATGTAAGTTATCAAAGTGAAAACGAAAATGATGTTAGTGAAATAGAAATACAAAATATTCTTGCACACTATAAAAGATTAGGAAAAAATGAAGATAAATATATTGAAAGTTTTGATAATATTGCTGCTCAATATAATGATACACAATTAAGGATTATAAGTAAATTTTTGCCGTTAAATGTAAGGGCGGTGCTAGAAGAAAGATCACCAAAATATCAACAAGTAATGTCATTTAACGCAAAAGTATCAGATAAATTGAGAAAAACTAAAGAAGATGAAGGACCAAGCGAAAAACTACTTATGCCAAAAAATAAAGAAAAATTAATGTCTAAGCCAGTGGTTATTCCTTCTTCAGTTAATATGACTGGTGGTAAAAAATTAGCTAGAGTAAACGCACAGGCACAAGTACAACAAATGCCAGTACCAGATAATAGTGAATATGAAGAACAAAATATTGGTTTGAATCAAGCACAATTTGAGGAAGTAGAACCAGTAAATCCTGAACCAGTAGTAGAAGAACCTCCAAAGAAAAGAAGAGGAAGACCAAGAAAGAATCCTTTACCAGAGGTTAAGGCAGAAGAAACAACTGCTGCTCCAGTAAAAAGAGGTAGGGGAAGACCAAGAAAAAATCCAGTACCAACTGCACAAGAGCAAGTAAAACAGGTAGAGCCAGAAGAAAATATAATATTACCTGGATTAGATAAAATAGATGAACCAAGTACGGTAGAAGAACCACAAGAAACTATTTTACCAGGAATTTCTGATGATACTAGTTCTTATAGTGGAAACAATAATCAATTTAGTAATAGTTATAACAGTTTTGGTGGTTCTAATAATGTAAATAGTTTTAATGATACTCCAAGAGTTAATAATGAGGAAGAATACAGTCCTCTAAATTATGCACAAAATACAATTAGTAGGGGAACTCCAAAAATAAGTAGAGAAGTGCAAACAGAAACTGTGGATTTATCAAGTTTATTAACTCCAGGTAAAAAAATAGTTACATTTGTAGGAACAGGAAAAAATGGAACATCTTTTATAGTAAATAATTTGGCAGAATTATTGTCAACGTCTGGAGTTAATGTGGCAATACTAGATACTACCAAAAATAGAAATTCTTATTATATTTATACTAAAAATGAAGAAGAATTAAGAGAGATAGCAGCGCATTCAATTCAAGATTTAACAAGAGGAACAGCAAATGGAATACCAGTAAACAAAAATCTTACAGTATATACTTCTTTACCAGATGAAAGTGAAGATATAGTACATGCTGACAGAATTTTAGAAACATTGTTAAAAAATCATTCTTTGATTTTGATTGATACAGATTTTGATACGCCTTTTAGATATTTTGAACAATCACAAGAAACATATTTAGTACAAACTTTAGATGTATTAACAATACAACCATTAACAGCTTTCCTAAGAGAGTTAAAAGCTAAAAATGTTCTTGATGAGAAAAAACTAAGAATAGTATTAAATAAAGCTGTAAAGATTAAAGGAGTAACAGATAAAACAATTATTGGTGGAATGGCATTTTATAATGACCCTTCAATGTCATTTATGACAGAATTGTTTGATAGAAATTTAATCAGATATGTTTCAATACCATTTGAAGAGGAAACATATATAAAATACTTAGAAAATATCATAGAATGTAATATTACATTAAAAGGATATTCAAAAGGATTTATACAGGCATTAAGAGGATTAGGAAATATGGTATATCAAGCAAATAGTGGTGCATATATACCACCAACAGCTAAAGGGTATAATACAGGAAATACTTTTTCACCAAATATAAATAATACATTAAATCAAATGAAAAATAGTTATTAATGAAGGCAAAGGAGGAAATTTCCAAGTGATTATAGCAGTAGTTGTCATATTAGTTTTAATTATAATTATACTAATATTCTATAATATAACAATACATAAAAAAATACAAAAATTTAAAAATTTAAATCAAAAAGTTACAAATCTATATGTAGTACAAGATTTTATGAATGCTATAGGTGAAACATCTTCAGTAGAAGAAAAAATTAAAAAGATAAATGATGTTTTGATTGAAAGATATGAAATAAAATATTCTACAATAGTAGTATTTAACGGTGCAGAATATGAAGTAAAGGCATCAAATGTTGATCCAAAACATTGGGATTCATTAAAGTCTTTACAAGATATAGACATGTTTAAAGATAGCATTGAAACAGCAACACCAAAATATGTAACAGTAAATAATGAAAATGAAAGGCTTCCATATCAACAAATGGAATTTGGAAGGGCAAAGTCTGCTATATTCTTTCCTTTATATATTGATAATGTTTATATTGGATATTGGATAATAGAAAGCGGAACACCACATGATTTTGATAATGTAGATACAACAGTATTAGAGGTAATAAAAGAAAATATCGTATCCGTATTAAAGACTGTGGTACACCAAAAAACTCTAGAATCCATTGTTCGAAAAGATTTATTTACAGGACTATATTCAGAAGAATATTTATATGGTGAAGGTAAAAAAGTAATTGACCAATATACGATGTCAACAATATGTATGTTTAAAATAATAAATATACAACAAATAAACAAAGACTATTCTAGAGAATTAGGAAACAAAGTAATAATTGAAATTAGCGACTATGTAAGAGAAAATTTATCACAAGAATATGTATTTGTAAGATATATGGGACCTAAATTCGTTATTGCATTTTCAGGAGTAGAAGCAAATGCGGTTGCAGATTTCTTAAATGACATAAAAGAGAAAATAGAGGCAATGCAAATTAGTTTAACAGAAGAAGAAATACAAGATTTAAATTTAGAAGTAAATTCAAAGAAAAAATTAACTAAGGAAGCTACTAAAGAAGTTGCTATTCCAAAATTAAATTTTGTTATATCATCTTATTATAAAGGAACAGGGCTAGAAGAAGTATTAAAGAAACTTGAAGAATACTTAGATAATGCAACTCCTGATGAGAGTAATATAACAAATATATAGAAAACGGTAAATAAAGGAGGTTTATTGCGATGGAATTTGATAAAACAATGAGTTTTGAGGTAGAAAGAGAAGAAAATACAAAATGCCAAGAAATATTAAAAGAAGTGTATGAAGCTTTGGTAGAGAAAGGATATAATCCAATAAACCAAATAGTTGGTTATATTCTATCAGGTGACCCAACATATATTACAAGCCATAACAATGCAAGAAATAAAATAAGAACAATAGAAAGAGACGAATTATTAGAAAAAATGGTTAAAAAATATATAGGATTAGACGATTAATTATGAGAATATTAGGAATAGATTATGGAGAAGCTAGAGTTGGAGTGGCAATTACAGATGAATTAAATATAACAGCACAAGGATTAGAGACAATTCAAAGAAATGGTTCTGACAAAGTAATCCTTAGAAGGTTAGATGAAATATTTGAAAAATATGAAGTTGGAACTATTGTAGTAGGAATGCCATTAAATATGAATGGAACGATGTCTGAAAGAGCTAAAATCACAGAGAAGTTTGTCCATAAATTAAAATGTAAATATAATAAAATGAAAATAGAAACTGTAGATGAAAGACTAACAACAGTAGAGGCACATAGGACAATGAACTTTTTAGATGTTAAAAAGAATAAAAAGAGAAATATAGTTGATACTATATCTGCAGTATATATTTTAGAAACTTACTTAAATAAATTAAAAAATACTATTTCAGAAAAATAGTTAAAAATGTTATTACAATTAAAATTATATAAATAAAAAGTGAAGGGAGAAAAATTATGGATGAAAATGAAAATTTAGATAATATCATAATTCTAAATGATGAAGATGGAAATGAGGTTAAATTTGAATTTTTAGATTTAGTTGAATTAGATGATGAAGAATATGTAGTATTATTACCAGTAACAGATGAGGGAGAAGAAGAAGAAGGAGAAGTTGTTATCTTAAAAGTAGAAGATAATGATGATGAGGATTCAGATGAAGAATCATATGTAAGTATTGATGATGAAGATACATTAAATAAAGTATTTGAAATCTTTAAAGAAAAATTCAAAGATGATTTTGATTTTGTAGACTAATTAAAATGAATTAAAAAAATTAATTAAGGTAGAAAGTAAGTAAGAAGGTGAAGGAAAGAATGAAACATTCTTACCTTTGCCTTTATTAATTAAAGGAGATGTGGACAAATGAAAAATTTCTCAACATGGATATTAGTAATGTTTATGGCAATGTTTTGGGTATTTAGAATAATTGTTGCACTATCAGCGCAAATGCATTGGGATTTTGCAGGGATTACACCTCTTAATCAACAAATGGAAATAATATTATTGTTTGTAGTCTTAGTATGTATTATATTAATTGTTAAAAGAAAACTAGTTGGGGCATTAATATATTTATTAGCATATGGATCATATTTTGGAATGGATATAGTAAATAATATACAAAATTTAACTAATGCAACAGAAACTATGAATATAAATTTATACATGAATTTGTTGATATCAATAATAGGAATGATTTTACCAATAGCGGTTCTTTTTGATATGCTTTTGGACAAAAATAGAAAAAATCATCCAAAAGATAAGAAAACAGATTGGTTCTATACAAATGAAAAATTTGATAGACAGTTGGATGAAAGAGCAGATAAGAATAATTATAGAACATTGTAATTTATAATTGAAAGATTAGATTTATTTCTAATCTTTTTTTCTAATTCTTAGGTTATTAGACTTTATGGAAGTTTTGTGGTAAAATAATATAG